>NZ_JBTYZO010000009.1:0-206594 GCF_057808495.1 Hymenobacter sp. M1-2 | reverse complement strand
CTTCGTTCACGCTATCGACCGATTCGGGCTATAGCCTGCAACTTGGGTGAGCTATAGACTGTTCTAGAGAGCGTAGCGCAGCCCGAACTGGAATTGGCGCGGGGCGCTGGCGTTGCGCTTCACGATGCCGGCGCTGGGCGGGCCCACCTGAATCTGGTTGCTCTGGGTGGCGTTGTTGGCGTAGCCGCTCAAATTCTGCGTGTTGAGCACGTTGAACACGTCAGCCGTCAGCTCCAGGCGGCTGGTTTTCTGGCCGAAGTGCAAGGAGTACTGGGCCCCTACGTCGAACGTTTTTGCCCAAGGTAGACGGTCGGAATTGCGGCGCTGGCCGGGGTAGCGGTCGGCGTTGCCCAGGTAGGCGGTGCTAAAGGAGCTGCCGTCGCCGTTCAGGTCGTTGGTGAAAATGGGGTTACCATTTTGGTCGAACATACCCGGAATAGGGTAGGCCCCGGTAACGCGGTTAACGGGCTGGCCGCTTTGCAGCAACGCGGCCACCGTCAGGCGCAGGGCTTGTACCGGGTAGTAGCTGCCGATGGCGTTGATGACGTGGGTCCGGTCGTTGATGGAGTTGGCAAATTCGGCGCCGTAGTTGTTGCCATCGGCCGCGCGGAAGTTCACGTCCTCGGTGTCGTTTTTCAGATTCGACAGCGTGTACGACAGGCGGTAGCTGTACTTGTCGTCGGCCGCGTCTTTTTGCAGGTTGAAGCTGGCGGCCATGTAGCGCGAGCGTCCTTCCGACTCCGTCATCACCACGTTGCGAGCCACGCCCGTCACCGCCTGCCCACCAATAACGGCGCTGCCATCCACCCGGATGGGCACGGGGCGCGTCAGGTCAGCCTGTTCAAAGCTGCGCACCACCACGTTGTTGGGGTCGGTTTGCGGGTACTCCGACACGCTGTTCACGTTGCGCAAACGGAACAAGTCGTAGGAGCGGTTATGCATCAGATCCACGTAAAACAGCGTCTTTCTGCTCACCTGATACTGGTAGCCTAGCGTCGATTGGTGCGAGTACGGGTTGTTGTAGCCGTTAGGGTTCAGGATGCGCCGCTCGTAGCTTGGCACGCCGGCACGCTGGCCTTGCAGCGTGGCGCCCAAAGGACCTTGCAGGTAGGTCACGTTGCGGGCACTGCCGCTTAGGTTGCCTTCGAAGGTGATGCGGTCCACGTTGGTATTGGCGGGCAACTGACCTAAGCGTACCAACTCCCGCAGCTGGGTTTTGTAGTCGGCATCGGTGGTGTTCTGCTGCAATGCGTCGCTGTACACGGTATACAGAATCTTGTCGTAGAACAGCCCGTAGCCGCCGCGCAGGCTGCTGCGGTCGGTGAGCTGGTAGTTGAAGTTGGCGCGCGGGGCCACGTTGTTCCGGTCGCCATTTTCGGCTCCACCCTTGGAAAGATTGTCGTAGTCGTAGCGCACGCCCAAAGTCACGTTCAGGCGGTCCGTCACGGCCAGCAGATCTTCCAGGTAGATGTTGTAGAGGTTTTGGGTGGTGCCGAAAGACGTCGGGCGCAGTTCCACGCTGTAATTATTCACCCGTACGTCAGCAGGAATGTCATTGATGCTAAGGCCAGCGCCCAGATTGCGGCCCCGCAGCGCGTCGAGTTGGGCTTGCGTGAGCTGCACGCTGTAGCTGCCGTTGGGGTTGCCGCCGCCGAACAGGCGGTGCTCGGTGCTGATGATGCCAAACCCGCCCTTGAACGTGTTGCGGCCGCTCAGGAGCGTGAGTTTCTGCTGGGCCTGCCACGTGCTCTGGTGCGAATCGAAGAGGTAGCCGGGATGGCCGAGTACGGCAATGGTCTGGCCGGCGGGGTTGCTCACGGTTACGTCGGGGCTGTTGGGATTGTCGGCGCGGGCGTAATTCCAGCGGAAGCGGGCGTACTGCACGTCGGTTTCCGAGGTGAAGTTGCGGCCCACGTACACGTTCTGGGTGGCGAGGTTGAGCGAGTTACGGTCCTGCTGGTTGCCCGTCGAAGGGAAAGCCACGCCACCTTCGAGCCCGCCGCCCTGGCGCTCAATGTTCACGATACCCACGTTGGCCCGCAGCGAGGAGCGGAACCGTCCCGTCCAGCGCTGATCGAGCTTGCCTGAGAGGTAGGTGAATCGGTTTTCGCCGCGCACCGTGGCATTCACGCCCAGGTCCGGCGAGGTCAGCACATTGTCTTTGAAGTCGAAGGTCTGCTCGGCGTTCAGGTAGAAAAACGTCTTGTCCTTCGCCAGCGCGCCGCCCACGCCAAAGCCGAATTGCTGGCGCTGAAAGCCACTTTTCACCTGGTTGCCGGACAAGTCGCGCTGGGCAAAATCCGTCTTGCCGTCGATGCTCGGGCCCGGCCGGGTCAGGTAAAATACCTCCGCCGCCAGGTCGTTGGAACCCGATTTGGTGGTTACGTTCACGATGCCGTTGGCCGAATTGCCGAACTCCGTGGAGAAGTTGTTGGTCAGCACGGTAAGGTTCTGGGTGAAGCCGACCGGAATAGCGAAGCGGGAGCCGCCTAAGAAGTTCTCGTTGTTGTCGAGCCCGTCGATGAGGTAGTTGGTGTACAGGCCATTGGCTCCGTTGATGCTCACGTTGGGGGC
This sequence comes from Hymenobacter sp. M1-2, assembly GCF_057808495.1. NCBI lineage: Bacteria > Pseudomonadati > Bacteroidota > Cytophagia > Cytophagales > Hymenobacteraceae > Hymenobacter > Hymenobacter sp. M1-2. Next base: position 204,020 of record NZ_JBTYZO010000009.1, on the reverse strand, counting down.
CTCGGCGAAAAAGCCGGTGGCCAGCGTCACGTTGGGCAGGCGGTAAAGCGCGCGGGTAACGTCGCGGGCCTCCACGGGAATCTCCCGCAACTCCCGCGCCGACAGCCCCGACGAGACTTCGGCGTTCTGCGTGTTGATGGTCGTGGCGTTGGGCGCCCGTACGGTCACTTCGCCCAGCGTTTGGGTGCTGACCAGCGGCAGCACGAGCGTTACGCTGGGGCTGGAATTAGCGCGCAGCGTAAGGTCGGTTTCGCGCACGGCTTGGTAGGTGTCGGTGGCCGTGGTGCTCACGGCATAGCGGCCGGCCGTACTCAATCCCCGAAACCGGACCTGGCCTTGGGCATTGGTCGGCTGCTCGGCGGTGAAGCCAATGGCGGCGTTGTCGAGCCGCACTGGCAGGCCCGTTACGGGCTTGTGCGCATTGTCCAGCACCGACACCACTAAATCTACCTGGGCTAGGGCGCGGGACAAGGGCAGGAAATACAGGCACAGCAGCGCAATAAAAGCGCAGAGCTTTTTCATAAGAGAGAGGAAAGCAAACTGAAACAAAGGCATCCGCCCGCCTACTGAACTTGACGCCAGCAGCACGACCACCGCATGGTTAGGCGGATAAAATCGGATGGTTTCAGTTGGCTGGCGGCCCCCTACGCTGCTGCGTGTCTACTATCGGCCGCGGCCACGCCGCTACCGTATGCTCGCGAAAAACGACTGTGGCTGTGCGCAACCGATGCAGTCGGCGCCACACGTTCAAGACTAGGGGCTGCCGCAGCACCCGAGCCAGATCCTGCTCGTTGTCGATGTCTGCCAGTGGGGGCAGCAGCTCTACGGCCACTGCCTGCTGGCGCAGCTCCTGCCGCAAAGCCGCCCGCAGCTGCGGAGTTTGCCACGGCAGGGTTTCCCACTGCGTCCGCTCGAAGGTGGCCCGTGAAATGCCCAGCAGATACACGCCGCCATCCGTAGCGGGCCCTAGCACGGCCGTGTCGTGGTGGAGCGCCGCAACCGCGTGCTGCAACAACTGCTCGTCCAGCTGCGGGCAGTCGTTACCCATCACGAGCACGTGGCTGTAGCCCTGCCCGAATACCTGCCGCATGGCTCCCGCCAGCCGTTCCCCAAACGTGCGGCCAGTTTGCCGGGCAGAATCCACGCACACCACATCCACTCCGGCCTGGGCCGCCGTAGTGCGGGCGTGCTCGATCAGCTGCGCCGCCACGGACGCATTGCTGCTCAGCGAGCTACGGCTGGTAAACCGCTTATGCAGCGCCTCTTTGCTCGCTGAGCGAGTAAAGAGCAGAATGGCAACGGCGTTTCGGACTAGTGTCAAAGCAAAGACCTAACGGTGGTTGCCACGCATTGAGGAAATGTAAACCAGCCCGCTAAAGTGCTAGCGAGTCTGGCGCGAAGATACGAGCGGAAGCTCCCAAACCTGAACTCGGGGTGTCCTTTGGGGCTTGAGCGCGCAAACTGGGCAGCGAAGGGGTTCTGCCCGCAGCTAAGCAAGATGCTGCCTGCAATGAACCCTAAACTCGCCAACCACCCCAAAACTACCCGCGCGGCTGCCGTTACCAAGCGCGAAGCGGGCAAAAAATGCGCAATAGATGCCATCAGGATAAGCTACCCAGGTGAAGCGAAAGCACAATTTGTTAGAGGTGGACAGCAGCGGCTGCTTACTTGAATTGGAGTGAAACGCCTGGTGCGGGTACCGTAACCTGCCCGGTTCTGGGCACACCACATTCAGCGGAGCAGGTTGAATAATGGAAAGGGCAGGTTACACAATGCCAATCGTTGGCCACTGCCGAGCCACGATACCTTTGGCCGTGTCGAGAAAGCAGCTTCCAACGCGAAGCTGGGGAGCGAAACGTTTCTCGGTGCTTTACGCGTGATGGTACGGGCCTGGCGGCGGTGGAACTGCAATACCACCGTTTCTGCGGAATGCTTTGGTGAGTGAATGCCGCCAGACACACGAGGCCAACGGCCTGGTGCCGCCAGGCCCGTCCCTAACACGATAATCTACTGGGATAGGTCTTATACACGGCGGGCTACGGGAAGCCCCGGCGGGGCGGCATATCGGTAGTTAGAGTATGGCTCTACCAATTCAGAGCCCCCTCGGGGCGACACTACCCGTCCAACGATTAGTGCCGCCCCGAGGGGGCTTGGTTAGGCAGTACCAGTATTTTACTACCGACATGCCGCCCCGCCGGGGCTACGCACGAACCGCCGGGCGTAAGTCCTACAGGAGATTATCCTCGCTCCAATACGCGCCTGTTCAACGGAAACGGCGTTTTCGCTCCGTGCGGCCCATTGCCACTACTTGCTGCCAGGCAGCCCGCGCCAGCAGACCACAGCCACAGCTCCAGGCGGCTAATGTCATTTGCAGAGCAGCCGCGTAGCGGCTCCAGGCTTGTAGAACACCAGCCCTGAAACGACCCCGCGCCGTGTAGCGGTGCCAGAGACGCCTGCCAATCTGGCACCGCTACGCGGCGCTATTCCCCGCGCCGACTTGGGGCTACAAACCTAGTGCCGCTACGCGGCTACACTGCCACCTGGGTTAGCTAGTGGGTGAAGACCAGCCCGGCAACGACGCAGCACACCTACCGCCGGTGCCCATACCATAATTTGTCGGCTTCCCGCCTGCTAAAGCAGCCAGCAATGCCGGCCCTACCAACCAGTTGTTCCAGTGGGGCATCAACGGCTGCACGGGTAGCGCACTATACCCGCAGAACCTGAGCTAGAGGTAGCAGCATCAACGCTACCGAGAAGGAGAAGGGCAATCCAATGGTAGTACCCGGCGTGGGGTAAACCACGCCCGGCATTTCGCCCCGCTATTCGCTCGGCTTAAAGACGGGCAAGGCCGATTCACAGAATAAAGCCTGGAAAAGCAGCTAAGAGGCGAGTTTTTGCAGCACCCATCACTGGGTGAAATGCATTCCAGGGCCTGGCCCGGACTCACAACACCAACCTCTTTACTATGAACAAAACCTTACTACTAGGTTTGGCGCTTCCCGTGCTTGCTGCGCAGCACGCCGTGGCCCAGACCCGGGAAATTTCGGGCAAGGTGACCGACCGCCAAACCGGCACTGGCCTGCCGGGGGTAACGGTCCTGCTCAAAGGCACCGTCAATGGGGCCTCTACAAATGGCGATGGCACTTTCGCGCTGAGCGTGCCAGCCACCGGCGGTACGCTGGTGTTTAGCTCCATCGGGTACACCGCCGTGGAATTGGTGCTGAGCGCGGAAAACCAAGTGAACATCTCCCTCGCGCCCGATACCAAACAGCTGAGTGAGGTGGTCGTGACGGCCTTGGGCATAGAGCGCGACAAACGCAGTCTGGGCTACTCCACTCAAACCATTGAGGCCCCGCAGCTCACGCAGGGACGGGAGCAAAGCGTGCTGAACTCCTTGCAGGGCAAGGTTGCGGGCGTGCAAATCAGCAGCGCGTCCGGTGCGGTGGGCTCGTCTACGCGCGTCGTTATTCGGGGCAACAAGTCCCTGACCGGCAACAACCAGCCCCTGTACGTGGTCGATGGTATTCCCATTGACAACCAGCAGGTCGGCACCGGCGACAACCTCAACAACGGCATTGATGCCGGCAACCGCGCCAACGACATCAACCCGGAGGACGTGGAGAGCGTCAACATTCTTAAAGGACCGGCCGCTACGGCGCTTTATGGCTCCCGGGCGGCCAACGGCGCCATCATCATCACCACCAAGTCGGGGCGCGACGCGGCCAAGCGCGGCAAGAAGGCCGAGGTGACGTTTACCTCGTCGTACGTCATCGATGACCTTCTTTTCCTGCCCAAGTTCCAGAACGAGTACGGCCAGGGCTACGCCCTGCAAAACCCCGACACGCGCGAAAATTTCAGCTGGGGACCTCGTTTCGACGGGGTGGAGCGGCCCTGGGGTCAGATCGTCAATAACCAGCAGCGCGTAAAGCCCTACGTGGGCCTAAAGGACAACGTGCGGGAATTCTTCGATCTGGGCCGCACGCTCACCAACACCATTTCGCTCAGCGGCGGCGACGCCAAAACCAACTACATCCTGTCGGCCTCCAACGTGGCGCAATCCGGCATCACGCCCGACACGAAGTACAACCGCACCACCGTCAAGATCGGGGGAGAAACCAAGCTCACCAACCACTTCACCAGCGGCGCCAGCGTCACGTACACGCGCTCCGGCGGCGACCTGGCCGTGACGGGGCAGGGGAATACGTCGGTGTACAACCAGATCATTCAGACGCCGCGCGACATCAGCCTGCGCGAGCTCAAGGACCTGAGCAATCCGTTTAACGACATCAACGGCTACTACGGGGCCTACACCGTGAACCCCTGGCAGATTCTGCGCGACAACTCGTTCCGCAACGACCTGGACCGCATTCTGGGCAACACGCAGCTCGGGTACATTTTCAACGAGCACTTCCGGGTGAATTTCCGGGTGGGCGCCGACGTCTACAACGACCGCCGCAAGCAGTTCACGGCCCGCCGCTTCCCGCTGCCCGGCGACCAGAACTCGCGCCAGTCGGACGATGGGTTCTACGGCGAAGACCAGATTACCAACAGCGAGCTGACGACCGACGTGATTGCTACCTACAACGGCAACATTACCAAGGATATCACGGTGTCGGCGCTGCTGGGCCACAATTTCAACCAGCGGCGCTACGACCAAACTTCTTTTGCGGCCAACGTGCTGGTGAGCAATTCGGTGGGCCAGAACTTCGCTAACAACGCCGAAAACGGCTTTGCCAACAACGGCAGCACCCGGTCGTTGCGGCGGCTGTCGGGCGTGTACTCCACCGTCGATTTCGGCTACCGCGACTTCCTATTCCTTGGCTTGGCGGCCCGCAACGACTGGTCGTCGACGCTGCCGGAAGACAACCGCAGCTTCTTTTACCCGGCCGTCAACCTGGGGTTGGTATTCACCGAGCTGCTGAGTTTGAGCGAGAATCCTTACTTCAGCTACGGTAAAATCCGGGCCAACTACGCCCAGGTCGGCAACGACGCGCCGCTGTACCGTACCGGCTCCACGTTCGGCGTAACCAACGTGAGTGCGGGTTTTTCGGGCGTCGACCTCCAGTTTCCGCTCAACGGTACCATTGCCTACAGCGTGGGAAACCGCATCGGCAACAATGAGTTGCAGCCCGAGATTTCGAAGTCGCTGGAAGTGGGCGCGGAGCTGCGTTTCCTCGCCAACCGGCTCACGGCCGACGTAACACTCTACGATGGGCGCGGCGGTTTGGGACCTGGAGGCGTACTGCCAGGCTTACCCGGAGTGGTGGGCGGCGGCACCCTTACGGCATTTTGATCTGCGCCAAACTGTGGCTGCGCCGTTGCGCGTAGGTGGCCAAACGCTGGGCTACTTCAATTTGCACGCCCGCGCCGGCAGCTGGTTTGCGGAAAGCCAATTGCCGCTGGTGGGGGCGATAGCCGATCAGTTGGCGGTGGCCGTGGCCAACATCCGGGCCAACGAGGCTTTACAGGCGCAGAAAAACGAGTTGGAACGGCGGGCGCAAGAAAAATCCCTGCAAGTGGACGTGGTGAAGGCCCTGACCTCGTCGCGCGATTGGGCGGTAGTGCTCCGGGCGTTTGCCCGCACCCTGCGCAAGGTAATGCCTCTGGACCGGCTGGCTGTGAGTATGATTCCGCAAACGGGTGCCCCCAAAAACTTCGGTTTCGAGGCCGTAGCCGATGACTTCCAGCTGATTACCCTGGCGGACTTCGTCCAGCGCTTGGGCATCACGGAAGCTAAATACTTCCAACTCGTACCACTGACGCAGCACCTGTTTGAACAGCCGCGGGTGTACGTGGGCGCCGAGCTGGAGGAGATGATTGGGCGGGTGGAGCTGGCGCGCTTGTCGTGCACCAAGGTGGGGTTTCAGTCGGCGATGTACCTGCCGCTGGAGCTGGCCAATGGCTCCGGCCTACTGCTGATTCTGCACAGCAAGCAGCCCTGGGCCTACACCCCGCAGACGTTGGCCTTGGTGCAAGGCTTCGCCCCGGAGCTTTCCCTGGCCATCGATAACCTCTTTGCCTATGAGCATATTGAGCAGCGCGAACGGGAAAAATCCTTGGAAATCAGCCTGGTTAACGCCCTGACGGAAGGTGGCGCCTGGGCCGATAAGCTGCGGCGCGTGGGCGAGCTGCTGCAAACGCCGGTGCCCTTCGACTACCTCGGCTGCTGGCTGGAGCGCGATGCGCCCCCGCCCTGGCACGGCAGTATGTACCGCGTCGGTTTCGACGAATACCAGCTAATTGACACCGAGGGGTTGCTGCGCACGCTTCGCCTCACGGCCGATAAGTACGCAGCGCTGCGCAAGGAATTGCCCCGCGACGCACCGCAACTGCTGACGGGAGACGAACACGAGCGGCACTGCCGCGCCCACCGCCTCGCTGGCTTGATGGCCGAAACCTACCAACTGAAAGCCAGCCTAACGGTGCCCCTGACGTTGGCAACCGGAGTGCGGGCAGTGGTCAGCTTCGGAACCAGGCGCGCCGGGGGCTTTACTGGGGCGCAGCTGGCGTTGGTGGCGCGGCTGGCCGCGGCGCTGGTGCCTACCATCGAAAAGCTGCTGGCCTTCGAGCAGATCAACGCCCTGAAAGAGCAGCTCCAAATTGAGAAGGAATACCTGGTAGAGGAAATCAAAACCAGCCACAACTTCGACGAAATCATTGGCACCAGCTCGGTGCTGCACGCCGTGTTCAACCGCCTCAACCAAGTAGCGCCCACCGATGCTACGGTACTGCTGGAGGGCGAAACGGGTACGGGTAAAGAGCTGTTTGCTAGGGCTGTGCACAACGCCTCGCCCCGCAAAAACAAAGTGCTGGTGAAAGTGAACTGCGCGGCCCTACCCACCAACCTCATCGAGAGCGAGTTATTCGGGCACGAAAAGGGCGCTTTCACTGGGGCTCACGATCGGCGCCTAGGCAAGTTCGAACTGGCCCACGGCGGCACCCTGTTTTTAGACGAAGTGGGCGAATTGCCGCTGGAGCTACAACCCAAGTTGCTGCGAGCTTTGCAGGAGAAAGAAATTGAGAGGGTAGGGGGCAGCCAAACCATTAAGTGCGACGTGCGCATCATTGCGGCCACCAACCGCGACCTGGAGCAAGAAGTGCGCGAAGGACGTTTCCGCTCGGATCTGTACTTTCGGCTAAATGTGTTTCCGGTGCGTTTACCGGCCTTGCGTGAACGGCCCGAGGACATTCCCTTGCTCGTCAATCACTTCCTGCGCAAGTTTGGCAAACGCTTCGGTAAGCAGGTGAACCACGCCTCCACGGCCGCGCTGCGCGAGATGATGGCCTACCATTGGCCTGGCAACGTGCGCGAGCTGGAGCACGTGGTAGAGCAATGCATCATTCTGGCTAACACGCCCACCCTGGAACTGGAAAAACCCCTCAAGCGCTTAGACCAAACGCCGCCCGCTTCGCCCGAAGAACCGGGAATCAAGACCTGGCAACAGGCCGAACGCGACAACATCATGCACGTGTTGTATTACACCCACGGCCGGGTGCGCGGTCCCGGCGGCGCGGCCGAGTTGCTCAACCTCAACCCGAGCACTCTCGACTCGCGCATCCGCAAACTGGGCATTGTGAAGGTACACGGTACTTCCAGGTTCTAGGCCGAGGAAAGGATGCCTTCGACAAAAGAAGCGCGCCACCGACAGAACAAGCCAGAACAAACACCCAGCTTGCTCTGCCGGTGGCGGGCTCACTGCTAGTGAGGTACTGCTAACGGTTTGGTCAAGGACCTCGGCTCAGGCTGGCGAAGGCTGCGCTGGCACAGCCACCCGCCCAGGCCCGCCGTCAGCATCAGCACCACGCCGATGACGACGTTGATGTAGAGCGGAATTACGCCGAACAGCAAGTACGTATGGGCCCGGTCGTCGGCGCTCCAGTGGGCGTAGTTTCCTATTTGCCAAGGCTCTCCTAACGGGCTGTCGAGCAGCAGGCTGGCTTGCGGGTAAAGCGTAGTAATGTACAGAAACGGCGTCCAGAAAGCGACAACCACCAGCACTGCCACCCAAATGCCCACCAGCGGCTCGGCGGAACGCCGCCACACCAGCCACAGGGCCAGCAGGCACACGCCATCGAGCAGCAGAAACATGGCCGCGTCGTGAAACTTGGCGTGCGGCACCCAGCGCGAGTCGTTCATGTGCCCGCCGGGCAAGTTATCGACCACCGTTGACACCACGCCCGTCAGCACCACGGCGATAGTCACCAATATTTTGCCGGTTTTCATGGGAGAAGGTTGGGTGGATTGCGAATCACAAATGGACCAGCCTGTGGCGGGTTTACAGTGCCGCAGCGGCTTGTGAGCGGCGCCTAGGGCTGTTCTTGAACATGCCATGCGGATCAATCACGAACTTCTTGGGCGAACCATCGGAGAAGCGTTGGTAGGCGGCGGGGGCGTCATCTAAGTCAATGACTTCGATGTCCATGATGGTTTGCAAATCGACTCGGCCCCAGAGGATGGCTTCCATAATCTGGCGGTTGTACTGGCTCACGGGGGCCATGCCGGTCTGGATGCGCAACGACTTCAGCCAGCCTTTGCCCCAGTTCAGGGTCAGTTGTCCGTGCTGCGCTTCCGCATCGCGCCCGCCCGGGTCGCCGGGCACGTAGATACCGGGAATGCCAATACCGCCGCCGGCGCGCACCACGTCGAAGAGGTCGTTGAGCACGGCTTGTGGGTTTTCCTGGCGAAAATCTTCCTCCCCGTGGCCGTGCGCCTCGAAGCCCACCGCATCCACGCCGCAGTCGACTTCGCGCCGGCCCAAAATCTGCTCGATCTGGTCGGCCACCGAGCCGTCCTTGGTCAAGTCCACCGTCTCGAAACCAGCGCGGCGCACCAGTTCTAGGCGCTCGGGGATCATATCGCCCACAATGACGCAGGCCGCACCCAGCAGCTTGGCCGAAGCCGCCGCGCAACGGCCCACTGGCCCGGCCCCAGCAATGTAGACCGTGGAGCCCGTGCTGACGCCGGCCGAGTGGCAACCGTGGTAGCCAGTGGGCAAAATGTCGGATACCAGCGTCAGGTCCAGAATCTTATCAAGCGCCTGGTCACGGTCCGGAAACTTGAGCAGGTTGAAATCGGCGTAGGGAATCAGCGCGTACTCGGCCTGCCCGCCGAGCCAGCCGCCCAGGTCAAAGCCGTAGGCGCCCACGGGAGCGTCGGGGTTCACGGTTTCGCAGACGTCGGTGTGGCCGGTTTTGCAGTTGCGGCAGCGCCCGCAGGCCACGTTGAACGGCACCGATACGATGTCGCCGACCGCCAGAAACTCCACGTCTTGGCCCACTTCTACCACCTCGCCCGTGATTTCGTGGCCCAGCACGTGACCGGCCGGCACCGAAAAGCGGCCCCGGAAAATATGCTGATCGCTGCCGCAGATATTAGTGGACACGACCCGGATAATGGCCGCGTGGTGAATGTCGCGGCCCTGCGGGTTCTGCATCTTGGGGTAGGCAATGGCTTCCACGGCCAAGTTCCAGGCAGATTTGTAAACAACTCCTCGGTTGGTAGACATAGCAAAACAAGGAAAAGTGAGATGGCCGCTGCGGCAACCGCCACAGCGCAATTGGTTCGGATTGGAAAGGGCACGCGCGTCCGCAGCCACCGAGCAAGGGCAGCTGACAGTGCAGAAAGGCCGTGGTGCAGGCTTGAGCCGTAGCGCTACGATGTAGCGCTAGGCACTCCAATCAGCTGTTGGAGTGTTTCACTCAAGGCGAGCGAGTCGGCGAGTCGGCGCAAGTCGGGGGCAAACTCGCTGCCAGGGGAGGGACGTTGCTGCCGGATCTGTTGGTACAAGTACGACAGCCGCAGCAGCCACAGCGCGGACGGGAACTGAGCGTCGTCGTCCACGAAGAAGCTGGTCCAGCCCGACTCCGGAATGAAGTGGTGAGGCTGCACCCGGCCTTCGCGCAGCAACTCGTCGCGGATGCGCTTATTGAAAAGAATGTCCAGCGCCCCGCAGGCGTGGTAATGGCCGATTTCGCGGCCGTTCAGCTCGAATTCTATCCCACTGAAGCGGTGGGGCTTGGTGGTGATGCCCGCCCAACCGCCGACTTCGCGTTGGATGGCAAGCAAGGTGGTGGCGCGCTCCGTCATTGGTATCGACAAGAAAATACCCTCAGCCCGTACGCTCAGCGCGAAGCCAAGAGTTGGCGGTTGAGCCGCGCGGTTTCTAGAAAGTAGCCCACGGCCAAAACCACGAAAAGAACGAAGTCGAGGTATAGCTGGCGCGGCGGCTGGCCGGGCTGGTAAAACTCCGGGTCGGTGAGGGCGGTGCCGGGAAACAATAGGGCGCCCGCCTGGGCCAGCCAGTACAAGCCTCCGAGGAGCACCGCCAGCCGCAACAAGCTCCGCGGTTCGCCGCGCTGGCCCCACAGAAACCACAAACATAAGGCGCCCAGCAAGGAGCCGAAGAGCATGGTTTGGGCGTTGTGAAACTTGGCGTGCGGCGGCCAGCGCGGGTTGAAGATGTGGGTTTCGTTCCAGTCGGCGAGGTAGGCGCCCCACATCGTCATGAGGGCGACCAGCGTGATAAGCCACTTACCTAAGGGTAGGTTTTTCATGGTCGGGAAAGGGAAATGGGTTTAGCAACACGTGGCAGGCGGGTTCGGGCTGCGTTGGCCGCGGGGGGTGTTTGGTTCGACGACAACCGTAAACCGTAGATGATGCGCGCCAAGGCCACCAGCACTACTAGCAGCACCAGCAAGGTCAGCAGCAGCAGGACCACCACGCTCGTTAGCAGCAACGAAGGTCCAGCGGCCGTCGGTGGTTGGGCCACAGTTCCGGCGGTTCCACTTACTGGCCCCGCCGGCGGCGCTGGCAATGCCGCGGCGGCATCAAGCCGCTCCGATTCGCGGGCCACGAAAGCACCTAGGTCGCGGATGTCTTGCTCATTGAACTGCTCGAAGGCGGGCATTTCCATGCGCTGGTAGGCCGTGAAGACGGCCACCGCCTGTGGGTCGCCGCTGTTGATCAGGGCCTGCGAATTGCGGATCCATTTCGAAATCCACGCAAAAGGGTACTTCTGGTGCACGCCTTTCATGGGTGGCCCCAGCACTACATGGTCGATGGCGTGGCACTGGCTGCAATTGGTGGCAAACAGTCGAGCACCTCGGTCGGGGCTGTCTTCGGCCCGCAGTGGTTGGAACGACCCGCTCCACAACAGGAACAGGCACGCGCAGAGGGTTTTCATTGCTAGGACCGTGTGGTTGGAAGATTTTAGAACCCGGTCGTAAGAGGCGCGGCATAGCTCTTTCGACCCAACTCTTGTTTGAGTCGGCTGGGTATTTCGGGCGGTGCAGAGCTGCTACTGCGCCGGCGGTGCCGGTTTGGGCCCTGCTATCTGGTAGATCAGGCGCAGCGACGAACGCACGCCGCGCGTGCGGTTTTCGGCTTCGGTTTCGATGATGGACTTAGCCTCAAACGCCAGCCCTTTTTTGGTCGCCCAAAAGATGGCCGGGCCCAGGCCGAGCACTTGCTCTTTGGTATCGAAACCGAACTCCCGGCCCCGGAATTGGTCTTGGCTGAGCTGCGTCAGGTAGTAGCCCACGGCTCCCACGCGCACTTGTCCAAACACCTGGTATTCCAGCGAGTAGTTGCCGTAGTACATCTGCCCGGACTTCATGTCGTTGTCCGGGTTTTCGAAGTTGTAGGTGTAGTGGTGGCGCTGTGAGGTCGAGAATTTGGGCGTGAAGAAATAGGTGAAGGCGTAAAAGGGCGTAAACGACGTGTAGTTCGAACCCGGATTGATGAGGTACTGCGGGTTGTAGGCACCCGTGGGCAGCGTGAAGGTGAGTTCCAGCCGATGAAAGAAAGGCTTGCCCAGCAGCCGTTTATCGAACCACTGCAAGGCCGGGCCCACGGTCAGGTCGCCGAACACCTTGTCGTTGTGCGTAAGGCCGATGGGGCGACCATCGGGCGTGACACCCACCGTGCCGGAAGTGCTAAAGAACACCAAGGGCTGCAACACGCTGAACCCTAGGTTGCCGCCCAGCACCTTGGTCTTCGCTAGAAACGTGACCTGCTGCATTAGCAGCAAGGAATTGAGCTTGATGCTGGCCACCTTGTTGCCGCTAGCGTTGCGGATGGAGGTGGCGTGGTAGAATTGGGCATATTCGAAGCCAAACAGACCCGTGCCGGGCGGCGCGCCATCCAGCACGCCAGTCAAGCCGAGGTTCACGGGTGGCAGGGCCGGGTCTTGGGCCTCGGCCGCCCGCGCGGCCCCCAGCAGCAGCAAGGCAGTCAGCCAAAAGGAAAGAGGACGAAGCAAACGGTTCATGATAAATCAGGAAATAAAGGGAGGCGGCTACTTGAAGCGGTAGCCCGGCGCCAGGTCCACGTTCACGGTTTCGCACATGATCCAGGCATTGTCGGGCAAGTAGGTATCGAGGCCACCAAGCTTGCCGACCCATTGGGCGCGGGTGTGGCGGGCAGTTTCGTCCACCACCTTGCGGAAATAGGTATCGTACAGCTTCCACTTGTCGGCGGTACCCGTCTGTTGGGCGCTTTCGGCGAAGCTCACGGCCTGGAAAGCCGCCACGGCGTTGGCGTGCAGGTCGCGCAGAAACTGCTTGGCCACCAGCACATCCTGGCGGGTGCCCACGCGGTTCACGTGGCCCGGCACGAGGGTGGTAAAGTCGTAGGCAAGAATGTCGTCGTGGGCTTCGATGAAGCTTTGCACATCGTGCGAGATGCCCAAGTTCTTGAACGCCACCCAGCCCGGGTACACGATGTCGACAATCATCAAGGCTTTCTGCCGCGGGGCGTAGATGAAAATGTTGCCGGCCTCGTGGTTGGGGCCGCGATAGTCGAGCTGCAAGGTTTGGCCGCCGACTTTGAGCGCGTACGTTTGGGCGAAAGTAACCGTGGGCACCGGCCGCCGCGGATCCTGGCGACGGCGCAGAATAGCCGCCGTTTCTTCCTGCGCGATATACTGCGCCGACTTCGGAAACAGGGACGCCGCCCCGATATGGTCGGTATGCGAGTGGCTGTACACCACGTGCGTCACCGGTTTGGGGGTGACTTCTTTGATGGCCGCCAAGTACTTCTCGCCGAGGGAAGGCGGCGCGTCCACGGCCACCACGCCCCGGTCGTAGACCAGGAACATGGCGTTGTAGATACCGTCACCCACGTAGTAAAGCCCGTCGCCGAGCGGCTTCACCACGTAGCCTTTGGGGTAGGGCACCTCGTCGCCCTGGGCCGTAGCCGGCAAGGCGTCGTTACTCGGGGCCGAAGCGGCAGTTTGAGCCGAGGCGGCCAGCGGCAACAAGCACAGGAGCCCGAGCCACAGAACTTTAGAAGATGACAACATCAAGAGAGTCAGCTAAAAAATGAAAGGCCCCGAAGCTCCGGTGCAAGTAGCTGCGGCGCGGATTAGGCCGCCACGGGTTTCTCGGTGGTGCGCGGCGCCAGGTTGTTCATCAGCATGCCGTAGAAAGGCAGATGTTCCCCGAAAATGTCGAGCGTGCCTTGGGCCGATTCGTTGCGCCAGTCGTTCTGGAGCATGGCCGTGATAGTGGCCCAGTTGCAAACGATGCAGCCCGCCTGCTGCAAGCGCAGCATGGCCGAAAGCTCCGACAACTGGTCCCAGCAGCCCGAGGCATCGTACACGGCGTACACATCGTAACCGGCGGCGCGGGCACTGATGGCCGGGAAGTACAGACAGATGTCGGTGGTGACGCCAGCCATCACCAGCTTTTTACGGCCGGTGGTTTTCACGGCCTCCACGAAGTTGGGGTCGTCCCAAGCATTGATGGGGCCGGGGCGGTGCACAGTAGATACGTTCGGGAATAGGTCCACCAGCTCGCGCATCAGCGGACCGTTGGGGCCCACGGCGTTACTGTCGGTGAGCACCACGGGCACTTGGTGCAGCTTGGCGGTTTTAGCCAGGGCCAGCACGTTGCTGCGGAACTGATCGAGGCGGATGTCTTGCACGCCAAGCATGGTGCCGGTCTGGTGGTCGATCAGACAGAAGGCGCAGTTGTCGGGCGTCAGCTGTTCGAGGTACACGGAGGGGGTTTGGAGGGCTAGGCTTTCCATGGGCAGAAAAAGATTAGGGGGTGAAATGAAGCTTGGCCGCAGTGTGCGGCAGGAGTCCGGTGCTCCGCCGCGGCTACCGGGCCTGTCCGTCGGTATTCAAGACCGGTGCCAGGGCTAGCCACAGGAGGTTTCGGCCAGTACTCGTGGCTTGTTGGGAGCTGTTTATCAATCCGCCTTAAAAAGCGAAACCACCTCCAGCAGTGCGCCAGGGCCGGTTTGGACGGAATTAGAAAGAAACATTACTTGGCCGTAGCAGCGCGATGCGCACCGTGCCAAAAACCGGCCGGCGTAGCTTCACCTATAGCATATCACGTTCTGGCCTCGGATAAACGGGAAATATCATAGGCGGCCCCACCGCAGGAGGGTTTGGCTGGGAGCTAGAAGGCCACTTTTGATTTGGCAGGTTTGGCGGACTTTGAACGGAGCAGCATCGAGCCGAAAGCCCGCCAAATATCCGTCAGGACGTCAAAAACGCGCTATTCGGCAGAGCTCAAGGGTCGGAATTAGCAGCTCATGGACCAAGCGCCAAGCCGGGCCCAGCCCTGTCGAGGCCGCGCTGGCTATTGCTGGCACCCAAATTGGCTTCGAGGGGAAGAAGCCACGCCGGCAAGTAAGCCTAGACTCTTGATTTTCACTGTTCTCGCTCATGATGGAACCCACTCCCCAACACCCGGCCGCCTACTTGGCGCGCCACGACGAAGCCCCCGTGTACTGGCAGGTCGACATTCTCTGGATCATGCTGGCCACCGGCGCCCAAACCAACGGGCAATACTCGCTCATCGAGGAACTGTGTCCCAAAGGCTCCGGTCCGCCCCCGCACATGCACGAGCAGGACGAGGCGTTTTACGTGCTGGAAGGGGAGCTAACTTACCACGCCGGCGGCCAGACGCTGAAAGCCACAGCGGGCTCGTTCGTATCCATTCCGCGCTACACGCCGCACAGCTTCATCGTGGACAGCGATACGGCCCGCATTCTGAATTTTTACGCGCCAGCTGGTTTCGAGCAGTTTATTATGGAAACGGGCGTGCCCGCCACGGCCCGCACGCTGCCCCCGCCCGGCACGCCCATGCTCAACGCGCCAAGGGAGCAGATTCAGGAGTTGGCCACCAAGTACGGCATGCTTGATGTGCCTCGGCGCTAGGCTCTTTTCGAGAACTTAAAGCTGAGCCATGAGAAGCCAGATTCTGCTGCTAGTTAAATGCTGATCCGCAATTCTAAAGCGCGTAAACTTTTGGCGGACTGGTCTGAATGTCGAATCAACCTTGTTTCGGCACGCAAGAGCCCCGGCGAGCTGCTCTGAACAAGCAGTCCGCCGGGGCTCTTGATTGGCAATCTCTAAGCCGCGGTGTCTTTGGCTGCGAGTCAGCTAAAAGGTCACTGCTTTGGCGCGTCGGCGTGGGTTGCTGCAACCGAGTCCGTACCGGCCTGGGTGGCTTGACTTTGAGTGGCATTCACCAAGGGCAGCAAGAAATCCAGCAGCTTTTGGGCGGTCCAGTCCGGTTGTTCTTCGGACAGCCAGTGGGCTGTGTTTGGGGCCACGTCCGCTTGCACGTTCGTAGCCACGGCGCGCAAGGACTCGGCCACGAAGCTGCCGGCGCTATATTGGCCGCCCAGGGCCAGAGCAGGCATAGTAAGTGGGGTTTGGGCGAATTTTCGGTTGAGCTCGGCGTTCTGCCAGGTGGCCCGAAACAATTTGCAGAGCGGGCGCCACCCATCAGGGGCCGCGTAGCAGCGCACGTAGTCGGCCAGGTCCTCCGGCGCCACGGCGGCCGGGTTGGCCGTTAGCGCTTTGCGCATCAGGTAGGTCAGGTATTCTTCTTCATGCCCTTTAATGAGCATTTCGGCCACCTCAGGCACCATGTTCAGGGCCGCAAACCAGAGGTGGTGGTTGTCGGGACGTGGGGCCAGGGCTTGTTCAAAGCCGAAGCCGCAGAGCAAGTATTCCATAAAGGCAAAACCCCGGACCCGCTCCGGTGCCAGAGCTGCCAGGGCCACCGTCACACCCGCACCCAGGTCGTGGCCGGCTACGAAGAACTCTTTGATGCCCTGCAGGTCGAGCAGCGCCAAGATGTGCTGGGCCACAGTGGCCACGTCGTAGCCCGTGGCTGGGTGGGTGGAATCGCCGATGCCTGGCAGGTCGAGGGCCAGCACCTGAAAGTGGGCGCTCAGGGCCGGCAGCACCCGGCGCCAACAGCGCCAGGTTTGGAAGCCGCCGTGCAGCAGCACCAGCGGCGCCCCCTTGCCGGCCGATACGTAGTGCAGCGACACGTCTTCCGAGACGGCAATCGTGTGGTGAGTAAGTGCAGGAATGACCATAGTAGAAACGGGTGAAAAGGTGTCGATGGTTAGGGGCTGAGCGCAGACTAAGGCAAAGGGTAGCCAGGTCCAACGGCGGACCACCGCCCAGCAGACTCGTGGCGGGGTTAGCGGCGCGGCCAGCCTGTGCACTCACACTTTCATGCCGCTACCGCTCTCGACTGCCAAGCACCTGCCAAGCTGGATTATGGGCCAAAGGCCCACCGCTAGACTCAGCGCGCCCGTGATATTTCGTGGCCTAAATCAACAATTACCTCAAATACCGGAGTTCGGTCCTACTGGTCTGCCGCACATAATTTCTCCGCAAAGTGTCGGGTGGGCATTGCTTGCTTGCTCTTCGGCCTTTACGGTGTGAAGCGGGGCGTGGCATGGGCTTTGGGAAGCGAAATCCGTCTTTTTCTTCATTCTAGACTGAGCTTGGCGAAGGACGCATACTTGGTGGCGTAGGTGCTAAATTCGTACATCGGAATCGGCGGTTTAGTGAGTGATTAGAAGCCGTGCGCCCAACCGCCTGCCTGCTACAGCTTGCCCCATAAAGCAATTAGGTTGCCGTCGGGGTCGCGGAAGTTGGTGATGGCCACGCCCACCTCCGGAATGGGTTTGCTTTCCCAAATCAGCGGTACGCCGCGGGTTTTCAGCTCAGCGTTGGCGGCAGGCAGGTCTTCCACGCTGAGCACAAGGTTGCGCAACCCCTGCAGCTTTAGGTGCTGAGGCGGATCCTGCGGAGTGGTTTCGGCCCGGCGGCTACCGGGCAGCTGGATGAGTTCGAGTTCCAGGCCGTTCAGCTCGATTTGGGCCATGACAAAGCCCGAGGTGCGGTTGTCGGTGCGTTTCACGAGGCGGAAACCCAGCTTATCGCGGTACCAGGCCAGCGACTTATCCAGGTTGGCTACCGAAAGGGCGATGCTGATGAGCCGCAGGCTGCCCAAGCCCCCGCCGGCCGGCGTCGTGGCTTGGGCAGGCCAACTGCCCAGGCTCAGGCTAGCGGCCAGCACCGCGCCGCCCCGCAAAGCAGCTCGGCGAGTTAGGTAAGGGCCTGGCGCAGAGAAAATTTTCATAGCTGGTGGGTGGAGCAAGGTTCTTTGGCAAAAGTGTTCGAGCCAGTGCCCACCAGGTAAGAGCAATTATTGACTTTGTAGGAGCCCGGATTGCTGTTGAAAGAAGCCCGGCGGCACGCCGAAGTGCCGGCGGAAGGCGCGGCCAAACAGGCTGGCATCGGCGTAGCCCACGCGCCCGGCCACTTCCTTGATGGGGCAGCGAGCCTTGAGCAGCACCTGGGCCAGCTCCATGCGCTTACCTAGCACCCACTGGTAAGGAGTGGTGCGCATGTGGCGCTTGAACTCGCGCAGAAAGTGAAACGGGCTGCGGTGGGTCAGGGCCGCCAGCTCGTTCAGAGTCAGGTCGCGGATGAAGTGCGCCTCGATGTGCTCCAGCACCAAGTGCAGGTAAGCGGGCACCGACGAGTCGGCGGTGGGCGGGGCGGGCAGGGGCGAAAGGCCATAGCACTTGAGCAAATGCACGGCCAACAGCTGCCCCGCCGACTCCGCGTAGAGCCGGGCCAAGGGTTGGTCCTGGTCTAGAAAACGAGCCAGCTGCAACAGCACTTCGCGCACCAGGGGGTCGTGCAGGCGAAACTGCTCGGCCAGGCGCACGGTGGGCGCCCCGAAGGTTTGCAGCCCCATCAGCTCAATGTAAGCGTGGCTCAAATGCAGGTGCAAAAACTCCGCCGGTCCGTGCCACTGCACCGCGCCGTAGTGGCCGTGCGGGTACAGGCCTAGGTCACCGGGTTGAAACTCGTCGTAGAGCTGCCGGTCGCCGTCCTGCCGACTGATGCGCGTGCCCGCCGACAGCACCAGGCTAATAACGTGTTGGCCGTGGTACTGCTCGGGCATCTCGCTGGCCGGAATGGCGAAGCGCTCCACCGTCAGGCCTTCCCAGGCGCGCTTGCTGCTGGCCAAAGGAGCGTGCGGCAGATCAAGCAAACTTGCCGGCGATGTTGCGGCTGAGTTGCAACTGCTCACGGGGCTGCTATCCTTCATAGTCTGATTCGGCTGCGGTGGCGAAATGCGGCATGCATGGTCTCGGAGAAACAGTGGGCAATGGCTCGCTCAGGATATTGCCTAAATGAAATGCGGCAAGTAAGCCTTCGCGAGAAGTAAGGAGGAAACAGGCTGCTATGGTTAGCTCAGAAAAAGAAACCCAACCGCACCAGCGGCAATTGGTCCTCATTCGACACGCCATACACGGCCGAGAGCACCACCCGGTCGAAGGGTTTGAGCCACAGTCCCCCACCATAGCCCGTGTGCCAGGTGTCCGACGATTCGCCGTCGAGCCATACGCGGCCCGCGTCGTGGAAGCCTAGCAGGCCCAGGTCGCCGACGAGCAGGGCCGTGCGGAAGCGCAGCAGGTGCACGCGCAACTCGGTGTTGTTGTAGAGGCTGTTGTCGCCGGCGAAGCGGGTACGACGGTAGCCGCGCAAGTTGCTCATGCCATTGAGTGTAGCCGCCTGGAAAAACTCGTAGCGGCCGAAGTTGAGCGTACTGCCAATTCGGGTAGCGAAGGTGAAGCGGGGCCAGGGCGTCCAGTAGCCAGACACGTTGGAAGCAAGCTGCGACAAAGGCCGGGCGCGGGCATCGAGGCGGCGCTGCAACAGATACTCAGTGTGCCAGTGCAGGCCTTTGGTGGGCCAGGGGCGAGCATCGCGGCTGTCGAAGGCATAGCCTACTTTCGCCCCTCCAAATTGCTGATTACCGAACAAGTCGTCCTTGGCACCGATGCCGCCCTGTTGCCATTGTTCAATAAAACGCCCTGCTGAGCGCTCCACGCGCACACTCTGAAACACCGGCCCCACGAAAAATTGATGGTGCTGGCCCACTTGCTGGCGAGCCAGCGCCTCCAGTTCCAGGTTGCGGAACCGTACTCGGTAGTAGCGGATGTCGCGGTTTTGGTCGTAGTCTGAGTCGTTGCCGAGCCCGAAGAAGTTGCGCACGTAGTTGGGCGCCTGCAAATTGCCGCGCAGCAACAAATCAGTGCGGCCTACTATGTGCGTGAACTGGCCGGCGTAACTGAAGTTGAAAGCGCTGGTAGCCAAGGCCACGTTGGCCGTCAGGTTGTGTTGGGAAGCCCACGGCTCCTTGCGAAAACCCGGCCGGCGCATATTTATTCCTACTCCTAGAAACAGGCCGTCGTCGATGTTGTAAGCCCAGGGCAGCAGGGGGCCAGTATACGGGTAGCGGTAGGCGCGCCGGTCGTAGCGGTTCACGGTCGTGTTCTTGGCCGTGCGGTTGCGGGTAGCAAGGCCGAGCCGCAGGGTGTTGTTGGTGGGCGTGTCATAGACCAACATGCGGGCACTGCCCGCTCCGGCGTTGGTTTCGTCGGTCACTACATCAGCCCCGTCGCCACCAATGATGCGTAGCCGCAGCCGTTTTGGAGCTGGTCCACTCACTACAATTTCATCGGCCCCGCCGCGGGCGTAAAGGGCAATTTCCCACGTCTCGCTAGCCTGGAACGTGCGCTCATACAGGGGGTTCAGGAGGCCGTCGGCTGCCAGCGGAAGCACGCGCACGCGGGTCTGTTGGCCGCCGTTTAGATGCGTTACCTCGAAGCGTTCAGCTTGGTCGCTGCCAACTACGTTCACTTGCTGGGCTAGAAAGCTGTAGTACTGAACCGCGTAGCGCGACAGGGCATCGCGGTTTTGGCGCAGCAGTACGGCAAGTTTTGCCCCGGAAAGGCGGTAAATGGAATCGGGCAACTGGCGCACGGCCCGCTCGATAACGGCGTCGGTAAGAGCGGCTTGCAAGGAAGCGGCTTCGTCGCGCCACACATTTTCTTCCAGACCAGCCAGAAAAGAGCGGTCGAAGTAGCGGGCGTTGAAGGAAAAGGTGCTCACATCGCGCAAGGAGCCGTCGAAGCCCTGAAATTTGGGCAGGGCCCATTTGCTGCTCGCCACTGTGGGCAACACACCCTGGTTGACGAAGAAGGCCTGGTCCCGGTCGCGGGGTACGGGGCGCAGCAGCAGGCCGCCGTTGGGTTGGGGGTAGGCCCACCAGCGCCACTGGTCGTCGTGCCGGTCCCAGTCGGCCAGAAACATATCGAACAAGCGGGCCCGCAACACCTGCCGCTCATCCACGCGGTTGCGCGGGTTCTGTTGCAGCAGTTGCAGCACCTTTTCGGTGTTGTAAGCGCGGGCAAGGGCTTGGGTGCCGAACGAGGCCGGCGGAGCCGGTTCGCGCGTTTCGAGGTAGGCCAGCGTATTACCGAAAGCCGCCCGAAATTCACCTAGCCGCTCATCGTCGGGAACCAGCACCAGGCGTGGTGCCGTGTGGCCCACGCCGGCTGCTTCGGCCAAAACAGGAATGGTGAGAGCTGCGTACGGGTGCTCAGCCGAAATCTGGTCCTGCACAATTGCCCCGGCCACCGTGCCGCGGAAAGCTTCCGGAATGGCCGGGTCGGTGTTTTTGTCGACGGACCGCAACACGTACTCCTGGCCGTTGGCGGCACGCAAGCGCAGGGATTTGGTTTGCAGGCCGCCACCTTGTCTGGTGGGCAGCAGGCCCCCGTACGCTTCGCTGAGGTTCAGCACGGCCACGCGCACCGGCTGCTCCCACTCGCGGCGGTAGTTGCGGCCTAGTAGCCAGGTGCGGGAACGGCCGGCGGCGTAGCTACGGCTGGCCTGCACCACGGCACTGTCTGAGAAACCCGGCTCAGCGGTGCGGCGGGCACCAGGGGAATCAGGCGCTGTAGCAGGACTGAGCTGACTGATTGTTTGAGCCGCCAGTGGACACCGCACATTCGTCCACAGCAACACGAAGGCAAGGAAGTAGCGCATGGGGCATAGGCTGAAGGTGAGACGTGAAAAAACGCGACGCTAGCCAAACGGCCAGTCGGTAGAGCAAGTAGCCCACGGCACGTGACGGCGGCGGCATCAGCCGAAGATAAGAACTCAGTCGCTGTCGAGCTTTACAACCAGCCGATCGGCCGGAAACGTGGAGCAGGCTAGGAGGCGTGCGGAAAACTAGGCCACGGCTGCTCCAGACAGTCATCGTCGATGGGGGAGGGCACGAGCACCAGACCCAATGAATTCAGAAACGCCTCCAAGGCTTGTTCCAGCGGCGCCAGACGGGAGGCGCTGGAAAAGTACACCACTTCGCGCGAATCGTTTTCTATCACGTGCACCAAAAAACGGTGGTCGGAGTCGGGCAGACGGGAGTGGTACACGGTGTACATGCGCAAATAAGCGAAATCCGGCTGTTCTTCCAGCACGAAATAGAGCTGCTTTGGCACGGGCAAACCGGGGGTTTCAAACGCGGGCGGAGCGTGCAGGGCGCCCCGACACCAAGCTTCGCAGTCGATGGCGAGTTGGCGGGCAGCAGTGCGTACACAGCGTCGTAGCGACTGGGCGAAGGAGGGCAAAAACGTCGTCATAGCTGAAGCACACAAAAGGTTGGCGTTTATCTGGTTCAACCCACATACCAAAAGTCACTCGCGCGTTCATCTTCGCTGCATAAAGCCGCCAAAACATTCCTGGCGTTGCGCCTAGGACTTCCGCCACCGATGGAGTCAGAAGGGGCCCCTGCCCTAAGAACAAAGCATAACTCCGAAATCTGGTGGCCCTACTGTCTATCTCTGAATATTCGGAGGTCACAATTCGAGGATACTATCTCAAATGGCTGTTAATCGGGATAGGAAGGGCTTTTAATTGATTTAGGGCGCTTGGCACGGTGCTGGGGACTACGTGAGACGGCGAGACGGCCTTCCGGGCTGGTGCGCTGCGTGCTTTTCCGTTCACCAAACCTTTCCTCAACCGCTATGGCAACGATTGCTTCGGCCGCTATCAGCCGCCGCCTGCTCACTCCCGGTAACTGCACCCTCGTGCTCATCGACCACGAGCCACAAATGGGTTTCGCCACCAAAAGCATCGACATCACCGAGCTGCGCAACAACGTGACCGGCCTCGCCAAATCGGCTAAAGCCTTCCACGTGCCCACCATCCTGACCACCGTCGACGAAGCCACTTTCAGCGGGCCGCTGTTTCCGGAGCTGCAAGCCGTATTTCCCGACGTGCAGCCCATCGACCGCACCAGCATGAACGCCTGGGAAGACGGCGAATTTGTGGAAGCCGTGAAAGCCACTGGCCGCCGCAAGCTAGTCGTTGCCGCGCTCTGGACGGAGGTGTGCCTGGTGATGCCCGTGCTCTGCGCCTTGGATGAAGGCTACGAAGTCTACATCGTGACCGATGCCTCGGGCGGCGTGAGCGCCGAAGCCCACGAGCGGGCTGTGCAGCGCCTGATTCAGGCGGGCGCCCAGCCCATGACCTGGATGCAGGTGCTGCTGGAATGGCAGCGCGACTGGGCCCGCACCGAGACGTTTCCGGCCGTGGCCAAGATTGCCGAAGAGCACGGCGGCGCCTACGGGCTGGGCATGTTTTACGCTTTGCGGATGCTGCCGAATTTCTCCAGCCTGAGCCTCGACCAAGCCCCGACAACTCCGGCCAGCACCACCGTGACGGAAACGCTGGCCAGCGAAGCCGCCACGGGCGCTTCCAGCAATTAAGTTGTCCAGGCCAGGACTTGATTTTTCATCTGCGAGCGGTTGGCTTATGCATACTCGACTACATACTTTCTTGTATTGGCTGCGGCAGGCTTTGCCCGGCAGTGCGCTGGCCATTTTGGGCTGGCTGCTAGTTCCCGAACCGCTACGCTGGGTGCTGACGGGCGTAGGTATACTGCTAGCGCTGGGCCCCTGGATACTGGCGCTGCAAGCGTTGCTCGGCCCGCAGACTAGTGCTAAATACTCTCCTAAAGCCCGCCGCTCCAAACTCACGCGGCTCCGCCCGGCGCTGTTAGCTGGCGGTCTGTTGCTGCCGGTGCTAGGCGAGGCCCAGTCTGCCAACTCAACCGCCGACCTCATCATTCACCGCGCCAAAGTGGTGACTCTGGATCCAGCCCGGCCCACGGCGACGGCGGTGGCCGTGCGGGGCGGCAAGTTCGTGCGGGTAGGCACCGACAGTGACGTGCTTAAGCTCAAAGGCCCCAATACCCGCGTCATTGATGCCGGGGGGCGCACGCTCATTCCGGGCCTGAACGACTCGCACTTGCATGTCATCCGTGGCGGGCGTTTCTACAACACGGAGTTGCGCTGGGACGGTGTTGCTAGCCTGGAGCAAGGGTTGGGCATGATTCGGGAGCAGGTGAAGCGTACGCCGCCGGGCCAGTGGGTGAAAGTGGTGGGGGGCTGGAGTGAGTTTCAGTTCAAGGAAAAGCGCAACCCCACGTTGCAGGAGCTGAACGCCATTTCCGCGGAAGTACCCATTTTCGTGCTCCACCTCTACGGCCGCGCCTGGTTGAACAAAGCCGCCTTACGCGCCGCCGGCTTCACCCGCGACACGCCCAATCCGCCCGGTGGCACCATCGAGAAAGACGCCGCCGGTGAGCCAACGGGCCTGCTGGTGGCCGCGCCGAATGCTACCATTCTGTACGCCACCAACGCCAAGAGCCCGGCGCTGTCGTTTGCCGAGCAAATCAATTCCACCATGCAGTTCATGCGTGATTTGAACCGCTTCGGGCTGACCAGCGCCGTGGACGCCGGCGGCGGCTTTCAGGCCTTTCCCGAGGACTACGCCGTGGCCGATACGCTGGCCCGGCGCGGGCAGCTCACGCTGCGCATTCCGTACTATCTCTTCGCCCAAAAAGCCGGCCGCGAATACCAGGATTACGTGCAGTGGGTGGGCAGCCAGAAGCAAGGCCCGCGCCCCGACGACGAAGACCACCACTACTATATCGACGGCGGCGGGGAAAACCTGGTGCTGTCGGCCGCCGACTTCGAGAATTTCGAGCAGACGCGCCCCGAGTTGAAGGCCGAAATGGAGGCCGAGCTGAAGCAGGTGCTGACGTTGCTGGTACAGAAGCGCTGGCCCTTCCGCCTGCACGCCACTTACAATGAAAGCATCACGCGCTTCCTAAACGTGCTCGAAGCTATCAATCGCACTACGCCCTTCAATGGCCTGCGCTGGTACTTCGACCACGCCGAAACCATCAGCGAAGCCAACCTGCGCCGCGTGAAGGCCCTTGGCGGCGGCATCGCCATTCAAAACCGGATGTCGTTTCAGGGCGAAACTTTCGTGCAGCGCTACGGCAAACAAGCCGCCGTGGCGGCGCCGCCCGTGAAGCAGATGGTGGCCCTCGGCTTGCCCGTGGGCATGGGTTCCGACGCCACCCGCGTGTCGAGCTACAACCCTTGGGTAGGCCTGCACTGGTTGGTAACTGGCCAGACGCTGGGGGGCCTGACCCTGACGCCGCCCGAAAATCGCCTCGACCGCCGCATGGCGCTGGAGCTGTACACCGTGGGCAGCGCCCGCCTCACCAGCGAAGAAACCGTGAAAGGCCGCATCAAGGAAGGTCTTCACGCCGATGCCGCCCTGCTTTCAGCCGATTACCTGACCGTGCCCGAAGCCCGCATCCCCGGCATCGAAGCCCTGCTCACGGTGCTTGACGGCCGGGTGGTGTACGGCGCCGGCCCCTTCGCCTCGCTCGCACCCAAGCTGGAACCGCCGACGCCCGCCTGGTCGCCGGCGACGGTGTACCGCGGCTGGGGCGGCGCCAAGAAATAGCACCGCATCCCGCCGCCAGCCAGCTCAACTACGGGGCGGCTGCACGAGGAGCAATCAATTGATTTCAAGCCCATTCCTAGCCTCGCCATGAAACGTCTTCAACTCTTATTCAACACCCAACCGTCGCCGGCTTTGGTCGATGCGGGCCTGCTGCTGTTCCGAGTGCTGGCGGGCTTTGCCTTGCTGCGCGTGCACGGCTGGGAGAAAATAGCCAACTACGCCGAGGAAGTGCAGTCCATTCCGGACCCGTTTGGGCTGGGCGGATCCGTGAACATCGCCGTGGCCATCTTCTCCGACGTGTTCTGCGCCGTGCTCGTGATACTTGGCCTGTTCAGTCGTCCGGCCGCCTTCATGGCCCTGAGCACCACGCTCGTCGGTCTGTTTTTCGTGCATCTCCACGACGACTGGCACGGCCGCGACGTGCCCATGGTGTACTCCATCATGTTCCTGACCCTACTGGTCCTGGGCCCGGGCCGCTACTCCCTCGACCACTGGCTTACTGGCCGCTTGGGCCTGCGCAACCGCGCCGACACCTACCGCTCTAGCACTGAGCGCGAAGCCACAGTAAGCGTGTAGGCCACAATTCCATTCGCAAGTTCTCATCAACCCTCAATGCCTAACTCATGGAACCTAGTCACACGCCCAAAAACAAACCGAAGGACAAGGAGCAGAAGCGGGCCAAAGCCAAGGCGAAGCGGAAGCGCAACCTGGCCGTGGTTATGCGCTACATGAACGAAGGTATCGGCAAGGCTGACCTCACGGCTTTCGACGAGTGCCTCCACCCGGATGTGCGCATCAGCACGGGGCTCAAGCCGCAGGGTCCCATCGAGGGCGTGGCGGAGTACAAAGGGATTTTCGGGAGCTTCGCCGATGCCTTTCCCGTGCGCCAGTTCATCCTCGAAGAAGTATTCGCGACAAAAAACAAAGTCGTGGTGCGTTTCAATGCCGTGGCCGCCTTCAAGAAGGATTACTACGGCGTCAAAGCCACCAACGAGGTCATCGAGATGAAGGAGGTGCACGTCATCACGCTCAAAGGCGGCAAGGTGGTCAGCAACATCGTCAGCGGCACCAACTTCCCCTTCGAATACCTGATGTATCCGGTCCTGCGCGACGCCGTCATCGGTCACTTGCCGCAGGACAGCGAAGCCCCGCTGTCGGCTTAGTCGGGCTTGGTCGAACTGATTTCTGAAGCTGACTAAGACCATGAACCGCTACGTTTTTGCCTTCACCTGGGCCAGTCCGCCCGATGCCGCGCTGGCGCCCGCCGAGCACGCTCAAGTAGTTAAGCTGCTAGCCGAGCAGCGCATGGAGCAGATGTTTCTGGCCGAAGACCGTTCGCGCGGCTGGCTGATTATGCGCGGCGCCACGCAGCAGGAAGCCGCTGACGCCGTGGCCACGCTGCCGTTCTATCCCATCATGCGGCTGGAAATCACGCCCGTGCTGGCGCAATACCCCTAACGCCCGAACCCACCACCGGCCGCCCCGCCGTACGGGTGCCGGCTGTGGGTTCAGCGGCTCACTGCTGCGGCTGCACTCACGGCCAATCAGGCCGCTTCTTAAGCATTCAGCGATGAGCAATGGGGCATGATGCGGGAGACAAAAACCTTCTTTCCGATCCTATATCTCAGCTCTCAGCTCTCAGTTCTCACTTCTATAAACTCTGCCATGAATCTACCCATTCACACGTACGCCTCCGAAGGCGAGGGTTCCGTCAACACGCATTGGATAGAAGCGCCGGAGGGGCTGATTGTCATCGACGGACAGCGGCAGCTGAGCCAGGCTCGGCGGGCGTTGGCCCTGATGCAGCAAAGCGGCAAGCCGATCCGGGCCATCTTCGTCACCCACGGCCACCCCGACCACATCGGCGGGCTGTCGGTATTCGCCGAAGCGGCCGGACCCGGCGTGCCCATCTATGCCTCCGAAACCACACGGAACATTGTGGAGCACGATTCGCAAGGATTTCTGGCCCTCACGCGCTCTTTTTTCGGCGACGATTTTCCAGCCGCGCCTACCTTGCCTACGCACTTGCTGGTCCCCAACGATACAATAGCAGCCGCTGGCCTCACGGTGCGCACCTACGAGCTAGGCCCCGGCGAAGCGCCATCGATGACCGTGCTGCACGTCGAAGGCGACGACGCGCTCTTCACCGGCGACTTGGTTTCGAACCGCTTTACGCCGCTGCTCACGGAGGGCCATTCGCTGGCGTGGCGGCGGCAGCTGGCGCAAGCGCCGGGCCAGTTTCCGAGCATTCGCCGCGCGTTTCCCGGCCACGGCGCCCCGGCTGGTTTCGTAGAGTTGGTGGAAGTCGAGGCTGAGTACCTGGACGCGTTTCATGCCTTGGTAAAATCCGCCATGGCCTCCAATGGCACCCTGACCGACGAAGCCAAAACGCAGGTTACGGCCGCAATTGAAGCCCGCTTTCCAAATCAGCCAGTGGTAGCTGAAATACCTGATTTGGTGGGTCTCAACGCCCGTGCCGTGGCGCAGGAACTGGCGGCCGCCGTCACCACAGCCCCTGTTCTATGAGCACGCTCGCCCACAAATATCTCCTGGTAGAAGAAGCCGCCGGAGTGGTGACACTGACCATTAATCGGCCCGACGTGCTCAACCAAGTTTCTACCGCGGCCCTGCGCGAGCTGCTCGGAGCCCTGCGCGAAATAGCGGGCCGCACGCCCCGGCCGCGGGCCTTCATCGTGACCGGCGCCGGCGAGCAGGCCTTCATCGGTGGGTTGGTAGCCACGGGCCTCGCCACCTACTCGCCCCGCGAGGGCGACGAGTCGAGCGAGCTAGGGCAGGCCGTGTGCCGGGAACTGGAGCGCATGCCCATCCCCACGATATCGGCCGTCAACGGGCTGGCCATCGGGGGCGGCAGCGAAATCGCCATGGCCTGCGACCTTTCGGTGGCCAGCACCCGTGCCCGGTTCCAGCAGGTGGAAGTGCTGGCCGGGCTGATTCCGGGCTTCGGCGGCACCTGGCGACTGGCCCGGCGGGTAGGTGCCATGCGGGCCCGCCTCATGATCTACGCCGCGTTGGCCATCGATGCCGAAACGGCCCGCGCTTGGGGCTTGGTGCTGGAAGTGGTGGAGCCGGCGCAATTGCTGCCCCGGTGCCGCGAGCTGGCGGCCCAGATTGCGGCCAACAGCCCGGCGGCTGTGGCCGAGGCCAAGCGCGTGTTCAATGCCGGGAGTGAACTGCCTCTGGACGCGGCCAACGACATTGAGCGGCGCGCCTTCGCGGCCTTGTTCGGCACCGAAGAGATGCACCAACACATGCAGCGCGTCATCGATACTTGGCGGCCGCCGAGCTAGAGTGCTGGGCTGCCGCCCAGATTCTGCATCTCCCGGCTAAGCAGCAGCTCGGCTAGTATCAACCAAGAAAACTCACGTATTCGCCCGTTCGCGTGCCGGTTCGCGCGGCCTTTTGCATTCATATGAACTCGTCCCCTGTCATTGCGCCCCTGCGGCAGGCGCGCATCGCTACGCGCCAGCACGGCAACGGCTTCACCGATACCAATCTGCTGGATCAACTCGGCTCGCTCGACCCGTTCATTAACCTGAGCCTTTTTCACATGGCCCAGCCGTTTTTTCCGCCGCATCCGCACGCGGGCTTTTCGGTGATGACCTACATGTTCGAGGACAGCCAAGGCGCCTTCCTCAACCGGGACAGCCGCGGCGACCACAGCCGCATCGAACCGGGCGCTTTGCATTGGACGCAGGCCGGCCGCGGCGTGCAACACGAGGAAGTGCCCGAGGTGCCGGGCCAAAATTGCCACGGCTTGCAAATGTGGGTCAACCACGCCGCGGCCGACCGCCTGTTGGAGCCGCATGCGTACCACGTGGGCGCCGCCGACGTGCCCGAAGTGCGTCTCACGGAGGGCACCCGAATGCGAGTGCTGGTAGGCGAGGACCGCGGGGTGAAAGCCGCCTTCCGGCCGCCTACGCCCATCACGTTGCTTGATGTGCATCTGAGTTCGGGCGCCGATTTGGCGCAGTTGGTGCCCCCGGAAGACTTAACGGTATTTGCTTACGTGGTGCGGGGCAGTGGGCGGCTGCGCACTGCCGAGTATGAAACCCGCCTGCAAGCCACCGATGCGGTGCGTTTCCTGCTCCCCGGCCCCGTGCAGTTCATCGCCGACGATGCCGGTTTGGACTTCCTGTGGGGTGTGGGCAAACCCCTGCACGAGCAGCTGGTGTTCGGCGGCCCATTCGTGATGAATACGGACGAGCAGATCCGGGAAGCCAAAGCGCGCTACCAACGGGGCGAAATGGGCGCTCTGCGGCCCTCCTTCTGACCTCGCGCAGCCGGGCAAGACCGGTTCACCCGGATTTAGCAGCGCCAGGGTGGCACTTATAAGGGCCTTGCCCTTCATGCCAACAACTTAGCGAAGTAGGCCTTTCCTCGCAACCGTCCCTTCCATGAAATATGCACTCTGTTGCTATTCTTCACGTGCCGCTTCAGCTACCGCTTCCCCGATGTCTGTTCGCCGACTCCTAGCCCAACTCCCTGATTCGATTCTCCACTCTCAACTTCTTCTCATGGCCTTTTTCGACTACTCTACTTCCCAAAACCCTGCCCAGCCTGGTCGGCGCGACTTTCTGCGCCAGGGGGTGCTGGGCGGGGTGGGCCTGTTGGCCGGCGGGGCACTGTGGGGATGCAGCAAGCCCGACGACCAGCCCGGCGCCATTGGGCAGCAGTCAGCCACCGGCGGCCAAGGTACCATCGTGACCCGCCGCGACATTGGCGCCATGCCGGCCGACGACCCCAACCTGCGCATGTTCCGCGAAGCCGTGAAGGTGCTCAAGCAGCGCTCCAACCGCAACCAGCTGGACCCCACGGGCTGGCTGATGAACGGCAACGTGCACTCGCTGTACTGCACCACCAGCAACTACCAAACCCAGATTCACTATAGCTGGCTGTTCTTCCCCTGGCATCGGGCCTTTCTCTGGGCCCTGGAAAAACAGATGCAGGCCGCCATCAACGAGCCCACCTTCGCGCTGCCGTACTGGGACTGGACCAAGCGCGAGCGGCGCATGCCCGCGCACTACTATGGCGAGGGCAATCCGCTGCTCGACGTGACCCGCGATGCGCAGCCCAACGAAGCCATTCCTGCCGATTTTATTGACATCGAAGCAGCTTTGCACGCGCCGCGTTTCAGCTCATTTGGTGGCTTCGAGAAGCGCGACCCCAAAGTGCCGCAGGTGGAGGGCATCGTGGAGCAGAGCTTTCACAACAACATCCATAACTGGATCGGCGGCAACATGGGAGCCTTCCCGACGGCCGCCCTCGACGCGCTGTTCAGCGGCCACCACGGCAACGTGGACCGGTTCTGGTCGGCGTGGCTGGCGGCCAACCCCGCACACCAAAACCCCACCGACCCGCTCTGGCGCAACTACGAGTTCGGTTTCTACGACCCCAAAGGCAAGCTCGTCAAGATCAAAGTGGCCGATACGGTGAACACCGAAAATCTGGGCTACCGCTTCGAGAGCCTAGACTTCACTCAGCCCAGCGCCGAAGCCATTGCCCGCAGCACCCGGCCCAGCGAAACGGCCGCCGCGGCTGGCTCGGCCCCGGTGCAAGTGCCGGAGAATGAGCGGCAACAGGTGGCTGACGCCTTGGCTACTGGCCGGCGCCGCGTCATTCTGCGCTTCAACCGCTACGACTTGCCCACTGTGCCGCTCACCATTCGAGTGTTTCTGAACCTGCCCGCTGCGGACCTGCGCACCGAGCCGGCCGGCGAAAACTTCGTGGGCACTTTCACCATCCTGCCCGTGGCCGATCCGGTGCGGGGCCTGGAAAAAGTGGTGACCATGCAGGTGGCCGTGCGCCCGGCCCTGGCCGAGCTGATCCGGCAGGGCCGGCCCGTGCGGGTGAGCGTGGTGCCCGTGCCCTTGCACGGCCAGAAGCTGCCCTCCACCCAAACCGTGCAGCTACGCAACGCCCGCCTCGAACTCGATGAATAACCTCTCAGCCCATTCCTCATGCCCGACCTCAACGACCAAACCCTACTAGTAGCCGGCGGTACCGGTGGTATTGGCGAAGAAATCGTGAAGACGTTGCTCATCACTGGCGCCACCATCGTCGTGCCTTCGCGCAGCACCCACCATTTGGAGCAGTTGCAGGAGTACTGCGACGGGGCCGGTGGTCATTTGCTCACCCTGCAAGCCGACGTGAGCACCACCGCTGGTGCCCAAGCCCTGCGCCAGTTGGTGCAGGACGAAACTGGCCGCCTCGATGGCGTGGTGGCCGCGCTCAACAGTCGTCAAGGCCCGCGCCCGCTGCTGGAGTTTACGGATGCGCAGTGGCAGGACGTGCTGCAAGACTACCTGACCTCGCACTTCACGATGGCGCGCACTTTTCTGCCCGCTCTGCTCGCTCAAAACGCCGGCCATTACATCATGCTCAACGGCGGCGCGGCGCAGCAGGTGTACCCTGGCCTCACCTTCATGTCGATGATGGCGGCGGCGCAGCTGATGATGACCAAGGGCTTGGAACTGGAAACGGAGGGCACCCAAGTGGGGCTGCATTCGGTGCTGATTCACAGCCGCGTAGCCACCCGTCACGAAGCCGCTACGCAGCCCGGCCAGGTTACCTCAGTACAAGTGGCCGAAATGGTGCGTGGCCTACTGGAAGGTGACAAGCCCGCCAAAGGACAAAACATTCACGAGTTGCACATGCATAAACGGCGGGCAACCCAGACCAGCAAGGCCACCTTCTAGCGCGCCGGTACCCAGCTCCGCGGTTGTGTCGGCTGGGGCCTCTGGCCGCGGCTGTCGGGCAACAAGGTGCTGGCCCTAACAATGCGCGGAGAGAGCGTTTGCGCGGTAATTCAATCCTTACAATTTATGCGAGTTTTCCCGATACGCTATTGGACGGGTGCGCTGCTGGCCGCCGCAGTAGTTAGCGGCTGTACTTCTGGCAGCGCCCGCACCGCTGAGCGCCCACTGGCTCGCCTGCCCTACCTCGGCGAGCGACTAGTGCACCGGGCGTCCGGTGCTGCTTCGGCCGATACTCTTATTGCCCGCATCCCGGCTTTCACTTTACTCAACCAGCAAGCACAATCCGTTACCAGCGCCTCCCTCGCGGGCAAGGTGTACATCGCCGATTTCTTTTTTGCCACCTGCCCAAGTATTTGCCCGCAGATGCAGACGCAGATGCTACGTGTGTATCAACAATACAAGGGCGACCCGCGCGTGAGGCTTCTCTCGCACACCATCGACCCCGAACACGACTCCGTGGCGGTGTTGCGCGACTATGCCCAGCGTCTGGGCGTGACCAACGACCGCCAGTGGCACTTCGCCACGGCTCCACGCGACACTATTTTCCGACTGGCCCGCGCCTACGCCACCGTGGCCGAACGCAACCCGGCCCGCCCAGCTAGCGTGGCGCACGCCGGCACGCTGGCCCTGGTGGACGGCCGCGGCTATCTGCGCGGCCTCTACGACGGCCTCGACCCGCTTGACATTGACCGGCTGCTACGGGAGTTGCCGGTGCTGCTGCAAGAACATTCGCCAACCACCGCCGTGGCCCCGCGCCGCAGTGTTCGGGCAATCAATTCATCACGGCCATGAAAAAGCTACCAATTGCAAGGACGCTGGTTTTGCTGCTAGGTCTGAGTGGAACGCTGTGTGCCCAACACCAGCCGCCCGACTTCAAGCTGATGCGTTACCAGGAAAATTACGCCTACCTCGGGGCCGACTCGCTCTTCAATAACCGTAACCAGTGGGAGAAACTCAAATTCATTCCCCTGAATCGCCAACGAAACGCCTACTTGACCATTGGCGGCGAAATTCGGCAACAGTACGAGTATTTGAATAACGCTAACTGGGGCGACGGCCCCCAGGACAACAACGGCTATCTACTGCAGCGCTACATGCTGCACGCCGACTGGCAGCTCGGGCCGTATTTGCGCGTGTTTGGTCAGCTCAAGAGCGGCATTGCTACGGGTAAGGCCGGCGGCCCCGAGCCGCCCGACGAAGACCGTCTCGATCTGCACCAAGCCTTTGCCGACCTGCGCCTGCCCACCGGCACCGAGCAGGGCCTCACGTTGCGCGTGGGCCGGCAAGAGCTGAGTTACGGTTCGTCCCGGCTGGTATCGGTGCGTGAGGGGCCGAACGTGCGCCAGTCTTTTGACGCGCTAAAGCTGGTGTACCAGACGCCCGCGCGCCAGCTGGACGTATTCGCCAGCCGGCCCGTGGAAACCAACCGCTACACCTTCGACGACGCTTCCGACGATACGCGCTTGTTCTGGGGGGCGTATAGTGTCAACCGGCTACCTCTGCTGCCCAACGCCAGTCTCGACGTGTACTACTTCGGTTTGCGCGACCGGGGCGCGGAGTTTCAGGAAGGGGCGGCCACCGAGCGGCGCCAGTCGCTGGGGTTGCGCCTGTGGAACCGAGCGGCGCCTTTCACTTACAATTTGGAAGGCGTGTACCAGTTCGGCCGCTTCGGCAACGACGATATTCGGGCCTACACCGTGTCGGCCAACGTAGTGCGCAGCTGGGAGCCGGCCCGCTGGCAGCCATTTATCGAGCTGAAAGGCGAGTTTATTAGTGGCGACCGACGCCCCGACGACGGCAAACTTCAAACCTTCAATCCGCTCTTCCCCAAAGGTGCGTACTTCAGTCAAATTGCCCTCGTCGGGCCGGCCAACCTCATCGACCTGCACCCGCTGGTGGGCGTGCTCCCGGCCCGCAACCTCACCATCAGTGCCGATGCCGATTTCTTCTGGCGCTACAGCACCCGCGACGGCCTCTACACCGTGCCTTACGTGCTCACCCGCGAGGCCGGCGACAGTCGCGCTCGGCACATCGGCAATCAGTACACGCTGCAAGGCGAGTGGGTGGCCAACGATTTTCTTTCCTTCGAGCTATTCCTGACCTATTTCACAGCCGGTCGATATATCAAAGAGTCAGGCTCCGGGCGCGATATCACCTTCGTGGCCCCCCGCCTCACCTTCAAGTTCTAATCTAGCCGCCCGGGCATTTTCCTGCTACCGTATTTCATGAACCGAGCCCTGAGTCATATCATCCTGCATGCCGCCAATGTATGGAACACCGTGGACTGGTATGAAAAGGTTTTTGGCCTGACTTGTACTTACTTAGCCCCCGACGGCTCTTATGCCGAGCTGAGCACCGGCGGGGTCACGCTAGGTATTGCTTCGCACCAATTCGCGCAGGAAACGCAGGTGCGCTTCCGCCGCAATTCCTTCCTCGACGACCCGCCCGGCGTGCACATTTCCTTTATCGCCGACGACGTGCGCGCCCAATATCAACTGGCTCTCGACAACGGCGGCGTCGCCGTCCGGCCACCCAGCCTGCGGCCCTGGGGCCGGCTGGAAGCGAGTGTTCGGGACCCTAATGGCATTGTTATCAGCCTGCTCGCCCCACCCCAAAACGCGGAGCCAACTCAACGATGAGCCACCCCAGGATGCACCGGGTATACAGTCCCTGTCCTCGGGCGAGGTCATCCATCAGTCATCGGACTGCTTCACAAAGCCTTTGGTAATGCCTAGCTTGAGCATGCGCGAGTCGAGGGTGTTGGCGTTGATGCCGAGCAGCTCGGCCGCGCCGCCTTTGCCCCGAATGCGCCCGCCGGTGAAGCGCAGCACGGCCAGAATATTGTCGCGCTCGGCATCTTGCCAGCTTTTGAACTCGGGCTCCGTGTTGCGTTGCGTGGCGTTGCGGGTGCGCACCAGCGGCTTGGCCAGCTCCAGGCTGCTGGTTTCGCTCAGGATGATGCTCTGCTCGATGAGGTGTTCCAGTTCGCGCACGTTGCCGGGCCAGTCGTAGGCTTGCATTTCCTTTAAGGCCGCCGCCGAGATGCTGCGCACCTGCTTGCCGAAGCGCTTGCCGAATTTGTGCAGGAAGTGCTGGGCCAGGAGCGGGATGTCCTCGATCCGCTCGCGCAGGCTCGGCAGACGGATGGGGAACACGTTGAGGCGGAAGTACAAGTCGGCGCGGAAACGACCCTCGCGTACTTCCTGCTCCAAGTCGCGGTTGGTGGCCGCGATGATGCGCACATCGCACTTGATGGTCTGCCGCCCACCCAGCCGTTCAATTTCCTTTTCCTGCAAGGCTCGCAACAACTTGGGTTGCAGTTCCAGCGGCAGCTCCCCAATTTCATCCAGGAACAAAGTGCCGCCGTCGGCCAACTCAAACTTGCCGATGCGCCGTTCCAAGGCGCCCGTAAACGCTCCTTTTTCGTGCCCGAATAGCTCACTCTCAATCAGTTGTGCCGGTAGCGCCGCGCAATTAATCTTCACCAGCACCTTACTGCGCCTAGGCGAGGCGTTGTGGATGGCGCGGGCAAAGAGCTCCTTGCCCGTGCCCGTTTCGCCTTCCAGCAGCACCGTGGCATCGGTGGGCGCTACCAGGCCCACCCGCTTGAAGGCCTGTTGCAGCTCGGGCCCGGTCCCGATGATTTCCTCGAAGTTGTGGGTGACTTTGATTTCTTGTTCCAAATATTCCTTTTCCACTTCCAGGCGCTCTTTCAGGGCCCGCACTTCCTCGTAGGCTAAGAGCTTCTCTAGCGTATTGGCAAAGGGCGGCACCATGCGCGTGAGCAGTTGCAGGTGCGCCTCGGTGAAGCCCAGCGGCTGCTTGCTGAACAAGCACACCACGAAGCGCCCACCCTGAGCCAGTGGAATGGGCACCAACACCGACGAAGCCAGCTTAAACGTGCTGGCCAGCGCGGCCTTGAGCCCGTCGCGGCGGCAGCGCTGCTCGAAGGCTTTGCCCGTGAGTAGCAGTGGCGCCTCGTCCACGGGTGCGGCGGTGCGCAAGGCCATAAGTTTCTTGGCGTCCAGACGGCTGATGCGCATCAACGCTTCGGCGTCGATTGTCTGGTACTCATCGAAACCGATGCGTAAGAAACCGTAGGCTTTCCCCGCATTCTGTAGTCCTTCGAGGCCGATGATGGCGTAGTCGAAGGGCACGTGCGTTTGCAGCACCCGAGCCACGCTGTGCAGGCGGGCCTCCCACGTTTCTTCGCGGTTGAGCGCGTCAGACACCGCCACCTGCAGCGACTTTTCCCGCTCACGCTCCACTAGGTCCTCGTTGGCCAGAATATTAGCCACCGCCACGGCCACTTGGTTGGCAATATTCTTCAGCAGTGGCAGCTGCGCCGGGCCTACTGCTCGCTCTTGGGTGTGGTGAAGAATGAAGAGCCCAATAACGCGGCCCGCGTTTTTGAGGGCGAAGGCCAAGGAATAGCTGATACCCATGCCGTGCTGCAAGCGCAGACCCGGTCCGTCCGGGAATTGCTTTAGCAGTTCCGCCGGGCAGTAAGGAAGCGGCTCGTCGGCGGTTATTACCTGCTGGATAAAGCCGTTGATGGGGCGGAAGCGCAGGCACTCCTGGTAGTCGGGCTGGGCCTCGATGGGCTCATCGGCGATGACGAGATAGTGGCGGTATTGCTCCTGGGCTGCGTCCAGCACCAGCACCGAAGCGCAATCGTAACCCAGTAGGGGCCGCAGCTGCTGGTTCAGAATGCCAAATAGCTCGTCCCGCTCACGCACGGTAGCCACAGCTTCGCTCACAGCCAGCAGGGTCGCTTTTTCCTGTTCCCGTTGCAAGATTTCTTCGTGGGCGAGAATGTTGGCTACGGCCACCGCTATTTGATCGGCGATATGCTGAAACAGCGGCCACTGCTGCGGCTGCAACAGCCCTTTGCGGCAGTTGTGGAATTCGAGGGTTCCCAAGACTTTTCCCCCGGAAAGCAGTGGCACGTACAAGCTCTCTAGGTACCCGAATTCGGCAACCAGTTGGGCGCCTAAATAATTTGGGTAATGCTCGGCTAAGAACTCCTGAATGGGGTACAGCCGGGGTTGGGAGAGCCGTAAGTGGCGCTCGTAGGGAGTACCCTGGACGGCCAGTTTTTCGCCCATCAGTTGCCGATAGGCGGCGCTGCTTTGCTTGAGGGTATCCCGGTTGTTCAGGGATTGAAGGTGCTCGACGTACTCGTACTCGGCATCCGCCAGCACGATGACGGCGTCGTCGAAGTCGAAGAGGGATTTGAGGGTCGAGAAGATGACGGCGAACAGATCGTGCTTGTCGCGGATCGTAACCAGTTGTTCACTAATGGAGAGCAGCGTAGCCTTCTCCCGTTCGCGTTCCAGAATTTCCTCGTTGGCGAGGATGTTGGCTACCGCCACCGCCACCTGCTGAGTGAAGTTTTCGAACAGCCTGCGGTAGCGTTCGTCGAAGACAACGGACTCTCGGTGAACCAGCTCTAGCACGCCGAGCAACTTGCCACCGCTGAAAAGCTTGCTCAGGAAAATGTCCCGGAACCCCGCGCGGTGGGCCAGCTGGAGGCCTTCGTAATCGGGGTACGCGGCGTACCATTCGGCCACGTTGCACACGCGCATGATCGGCACCTCGGCAAATATCTGTTCGAAGGGGGAGCCTCGCAGCGGGATAGGCCGAGAGAAAAAGGATTCGAATTCCTTTTGGTCGTCCTCGTAGTAGAGCACGCGGTACCGCTCCCGGTCCGCTTCCAGCAGCACCACAGACGCGAAATTGAAGCCAAAAATGGGCTTGACCTTTTCGTAAATGGTGTGCAGCAGCGTCTGGCTATCCTGAATCTGGGCCACGGCCCGCGTCAGTTCCAGCAGCTGCGTCTTCTCCCGCTCCCGTTCGATAATTTCCTCGTTGGCCAGGATGTTGGCCACGGCCACGGCCACTTGGTCGGCCACGGCCTTGTAAAGATTGAACTTGGCCTCCTGGATCTGCTCGCGGTGCCCGAAGTGGAACAGCACTAACCCGATATCGGCTCCGCCGTGGCGCAACAGGACCTGGTAGGTATGCAGCAGATTTTCGCGCTCCATAAACACCAGGCCCTCGAAGTCCGGCCAGTCGGCCAGCAATTCCTCCGTCGACCAATACCCCGTTCCGCGGTCGTAGATGGCGGCCAAGGGCGCCGTGACGGGAATCCAGCTGTTGTCGATGTACTGAAACCACGGCTGTTGCTGCCGCTGCTCATCGGCCATGGTCAGCATAGTTTTGCTGGTTTGCCGGTCGGGCGAATAGCAGATCACCACTGCATCATCAAAGCCCAGGAGCGGGCGCAATTTGTCCATCATCACGCGCCACAAGTCCTGTCGGTCGCGGATGGTAGCCATATCCTCGCTCAGGCTCAGTAGCAAGGCTTTTTCCTGCTCCCGTTCGATGATTTCTTCGTTGGCCAAGATGTTGGCCACCACCACGGCTAGCTGCTCGGCAATGGCCTGGAACAGCGGCACGTCTTTTTCGGTGTAGCGCCCGGCGGCTTTGGCATTGAAGCACATCATGCCAAACGCCTGGCCGCCCTTCACTAGTGGCCCGGCAATGAGCTGGCGGTAGCCCGTTTTGAGCATTAGCGGAATCTGCGGGTGGGGGTGCGTCTCGGCCAGTTCGACCAGATCGTATAGGCCCGGTCCGGCTTGCTGCATGATGTATTCTACCACCGAACCGGAGTGGGGAAACGGCCCGCGCCCCACTTCGGCTTCCAGCTGGCGCTCATCTTCGGAGTTGAGTATGTACTCGTCGGTAAGCTCATAGTGGACTTGGCCTTGCTGGTCGACCACGAAGAGCCCGGCGCTTTCGTAGGGGAAAATCGGCCGGATGTCTTCGTAGATGACGCGGAACAACTGCCGCCGGTCCTGAATAGTGACCAGCGCGCTGCTGATGCCTAACAGCAGGGTTTTTTCCCGCTCCCGTTCAGCAATTTCCTCGTTGGCCAAGATGTTGGCCACGGCCACCGAGAGCTGTTCCACTACGTTTTGAAACAGGGGGAATTGCGCGGAATGGAAGAAGTCGCTTTGCAAAGCGTTGATCATGAAACAGCCGAATGCCTCGCCACCCGTGCGCAGCAGCCCCGCCATACCTTGTTGGTAGCCGCCCGCCACCAGCTGCGCTAGCAGCTCGCCGTCGGAAAACGTTCGCGCCAGGGATGGGTAATCGAAGATCAGCGGGCCGCCGGTGGCTTCCAGTTGTATTACAAAGTGTTCCAACGCCGAGTCGGGGTAGGATATGCCATTCGTTCGGTAAAACCCATCCCGGTGCAACTGGTGGTTCACCGCCGAATCGTCGATCTGCGGATGCAACACCGCCAAATCATAGAAGTATTGGCGGTCTTTGTCGAGAATCAGAACGCCGCAATCGTAAAAGCCGAACAACGGCTTGATTTTCTGCACCACCACGCGCAGTAGGTCTTCCTTGCCGCGCACGGAGGCAATGTCTTCGCTGATGCTCAGCAACAAGGTCTTCTCCCGCTCGCGCGCCAGGATTTCTTCGTTGGCGAGGATGTTGGCCACGGCCACGGCCAGCTGGTCGGCCACGGACTGGAACAGGCGGTGCTGGGCCGGCAGGAAATGGTCGGCTTCCAGGCTGTTGAAGAACAAGATGCCGAGTAGCCGCTCGCCGCTGCGCAACAAGGTGGACAGGCTCTCCTGGTAGCCCACGGCCTGGATGATGGGGAACTGCGAGTAGTCCGGGAAACGCGCAAACAGCTCCTCATTGTAGTGAAACACCAGGGGCGCCCCGGTCCGTTGGAGTTCCGCCACAACCCATTCCATAGCCGAGCCGGGGTAGCGGAGCTGCCCGGCGCCGGCCTGTTGCAGCAGCTCGTTGACTTCGGAGGGGCTGATGCCAGCCTCGCCCACTGTGAGGTCGTGGATATACTCGTGGGCGTCATCTAGCACGAAGAAGCCCGTGTCGAAGAAGCCAAATAGCGGCTTCAGCTTCTCGAACACCACCCGCAGCAG
This sequence comes from Hymenobacter sp. M1-2, assembly GCF_057808495.1. Taxonomy (NCBI): domain Bacteria; kingdom Pseudomonadati; phylum Bacteroidota; class Cytophagia; order Cytophagales; family Hymenobacteraceae; genus Hymenobacter; species Hymenobacter sp. M1-2. Next base: position 164,327 of record NZ_JBTYZO010000009.1, on the reverse strand, counting down.
CGCGTTGCGGTCGGTGATGGTGGCCACGGCTTCGCTGACGTCCAGCAGGATGGTCTTTTCCTGTTCGCGGGCCAGAATCTCCTCGTTAGCCAGGATGTTGGCCACCGCCACGGCGACTTGGTCGGCAATGGCTTTGTAGAGGTTGAACTTGGCTTCTTCTATCTGCTCGCGGCGGGTGTAGTGAAAGGCAAGCAACCCCACCAGCTGCCCCGACCAACGCAGCCGGTGCACCACGCTGCACCACAGGCCGGTGTCCTTCATCATCCGTACGGCCGGGTCGTCGTTGGGGAAAGTGGGGTCGGCTTCCAGCAGCTCCAGGTCCTGCACAAACAGGTCGGTGGGCTGGGCCAGGTACCACGGCACGGGGCTGTCGGCCACGCGGTTGTGACCGACCACACGCGAGTACAGCTCGTGTGCTTGGCGCTCGGCCGGCGACATGGTCAGCACGAAGCTGTACTCGGTCAGGTCCTCGTTAAGGATGAGCAGCACCGCGTCGTCGAAGCTTACCAGCGGCTTGATCTTGTTCATCATCACGCGCCAGAGGTCCTGCCGGTCGCGGATAGTGGCCATGTCCTCGCTCAAACTCAGCAACAAGGATTTCTCCTGCTCCCGGGCCCGGATGTCTTCGTTGGCCAGGATATTGGCCACGGCCACCGCTACCTGATCGGCAATGGCTTGGAACAGGTGCAAATCGGTGGTGGCGAAGTAACCCTCACGCTTGCTGTTGAGGTTGAAAAAGCCCAGCAGCTGACCACCTGCTTTCAGGGTCGTAATCAGGGCCTCATGCTGACCATGCTCGATTTCGACGGGCAAGTACACGGCGTCGGGCCAAGCGTCGGCCAGCTCCTGCGTGAGGGGAACGATCAGCGGCTGGCCGGCCGCTTCCACCTGCCGGCACGTGTGCTCCAGCAGCGTGCCGGGGTAGGGTATCCGCGCCTGATCTTGCTCGTACAGCTGGGCGTTGACCCGTGAATCCGACAGGCGCGGCATCTCCACCACCCAGTCCACGACGTGCTGGTGGTCGGAATCCAAAACGGCCATACCCAGGTCGTCGAACCGAAACACCGGCCGCACCAACTCGAAAACGGTGCGCAGCAGATCCTCCTTGTTGTAGACAGTGGCAATGGCCTGGGCCACGCGCAGCAGCAGCTCCTTTTCTTGCTCGCGCTTGAGCACGTCTTCCATCGCCAGGATGTTGGCCACAGCCACGGCCACCTGCTCGCACACAGATTGGAATAGGCCCAGCTGCGTCGGCTGAAAGCTGTGTGCTCTTTCAGAATGCAGATGCAACGAGCCGAGCACTTTGCCCCCGTGCCTGAGCACGCCTAGCAGGCAGTCCTGAATGCCAACTTCTTGCATCAGCTTCACGCCTGGCGCCTCGGGAAACAACTCAGCCACCTCCTCGGTGCTGGCGATGAAGGGCTTCTCGTGATTGATGATCCAGGCTTCTATCGAACCGCGCAGGGCCAGTTCCCGGGTGGTTAGCGGCGGGTAGTCGGTCGCTTCTAGGCGGTTGGCCGGGGTATTGGCAAAGAGCAAGTAGTATCGGTCGCGCACCACGTCGCTAATGAATACCACGGCATCATCGGCCCCGAACAGCGGCTTGAGCTTGTCCGTGACGATGCGCAGCAGATCGTCGCGCCCGCGGATGCTGGCCATGTCTTCGCTCAGGCTCAGCAGCAAGGTTTTTTCCTGTTCGCGGGCCAGAATTTCCTCGCTGGCCCGGATGTTGGCCACGGCCACCGCCACCTGCTCACACACATTCTGGTAGAGCGGCAGCAGGCGGGCGGTGAAGGTGCCCGCCTTGGTGGAGTGGGAGTTGAAGCAGCCGATGACGCGCCCACCCACTTTCAGGGGCCCAACCAAACATTCCTGCGTGCCCGAGGCCATGATCCACTCCGTCAAGGACGGATTGTCGGCGCTATAGGCCAGCATTTCTTCCCGAGTGCGCAGGTGCGGTGGCAAATCCCGAAACACGTCGGCTGCCACCGGGTTGCCGGCTACGGGGATGCCGGGCCCGTCTTGGCTGCGGCGGCCCTGCTCGTAGAGTTGCGCCAGGTTATCGTACCAGAGCCGGTAGTGCTGCCCGTCGGGGTCGAGCACAAACAGGGCGTTTTCGTTGAAGCCAAATATGGGCCGGATTTGCCTGGCAATGACATCCAGCAGCTCCTGGCGGTTGTTGATCTGCGAAATGGCCTTGCTGACGTCCAGGAGTTGGCTCTTTTCCCGTTCGCGGGCTACAATCTCCTCGGTTGCCAGCACGTTGGCCACGGCTACGGCAAGCTGGTTGGCCAAGGCGCGTAGTAGGCGCCAATCCACGTACTGAAAACTATCGGGTTGGCGGCTTAGTAGAGCCAGCGTGCCGATTGTGAGGCCACCATAATGCAGTGGCACGAATAAGCCTTCTTGAATACCAGCTTGCACCCAAATACGGGTGCCCCAATAGTCCGGGTAGTGTTCTACGAAATACGCCTGATTGATCACGGCGGGCGTATCCAGCTTCAACGCGACTTCAAAAGGGGTACCTGGAAAAGGGATGTAATCGAAATCCTGGGCCTGAAATTCGGGGGTGTTGGCAGCGGCCGGGGTGGGTTCCTGATAGAGCTGGCGAACCGAAACGCCATCGGGATTGACAACAATTATCTGAGGAGTTTCGTCAAACGGCACTAACGGGCGCAGGCGTTCAAGCAATAAGCGAAACAGCGCATCACGCTCGCGCACAGTGGCAATGGCCTCGCTGAAGCTCAACAGCGTGGCATGTTGCCGATGCTGCTGCACCAGGACGCTAAAAACCTGTTGCTGAACCTGGCGCAGAGCATGTTCTAATTCTTCAGCCGCTGCGATAGTAACCAACGAGGCCGGTAACTCGGCGCTCGGTTGCCCACCAATCCAGACCGTTGGGATGGCGTGCTCCTGCCAGGCCACGGTGGCTAGCCGCACCACGTGCTTTCGCCCGGAGCTATTAATCACCAACACCTCACAGGAATGCCGTAGAAGCCAGGTCTGCGCCTGTTTGGTTGTGCTGGCCTCGCCTACTATCGCATAACCAAGGTCTTGCAAACAAGTGCGTAGGGCACTGGCGCTGGTTGGAGTCGTGACCAATAAGATTCGCCCGGCGTACGGCACAGCTAGCTCGAAGGAAGGATGCTCGACTATAGGTTCCATGTAGGTGCGGCAGTAGGTGGATCAGTGAGCAGGAGCAAGAAGAGTTTCACCTGATTGAAGGCTCAATAGCTGGTGGTAAGCCTAATCAACAGCGTTTGCAAGTCAGCAGCACATAGGAACTATTGCACGAAATATGGGATAACTAGAAGCTGGCTCTGAAATATCGTATAATTTTAAAGATAGCTGAGCTTAGGCAAGGCGGCGGAATGCGTTGTGGAGCCATCGAGAAGCAGCATTTTGAAAGAGGATTCGACGTTTGCTGGCAGCAGCGCCATATTCTGGCTTCGTAATCAGTAGCTATTAGCAGGCCAAAAGGAATATGTGTTACAGCCAGCATTAAGGATATTCGGTTCGTTGCCAGCAGAGTAATGCAGGGTAATTACTCAGCCTGCTATATGTTCCAGTTCTCACACTCGCCTTCAACCATTGCTCGAAATGTTTCTTCATTGCCTGATTTTCACTCACCACTGTAGCCTTTCGTGTATCATGCCTTACAGACCATGTGCTGTTGTGCGCGGATGTCAGTGGTGCATGCCGGATGACTGCCAAATAAATTTTCCTCCGAAATGCCAGACCCTTGGCGTCCTAAATCCGATTCATTCAGCAACTGCTACCTACCAACACACAGCACAAACATCAACAACTAGCAGGATAAAGATCGAGTATTATCTTATTTCCCAATTAGGTATCACATCGTAGAACAAACAACTGAGGTCTAACAGGGCAGCGTATTAGTGGTCGTTGAGCTTGTGTACCGTTCTACATCATTATTAAGGTGACACACATATTGCTAGGTGTCGCCCCAATGAGGATCTAAAACAGGATCAAGGCAACAGAACATTTTTTTAAATTACTCAAAAGCCTCCGCACATTTCCATTCAACCGTTTAGGTATAGTCGAAAGCGGAGGCGTAGAGTGGCCGCGCTGGGGAGCCAAGCACCTGAGTTTCGGTGAAGCCGTAGAGCTTGACCATGACCTGCGTGTACACGGGCTTTTTCAGGGCTTGCAGCAGGCCCAATTTGCCGCAAGTATGCAGCCAACGGCCCAGTGGGTCGCTTACGTCGAGCATGAGCAAGGCCGAGGTAAAGCCGAAATGAGCCAGTACGCTTTCCAGTAGCGCCAGCAAATGCTGCTCGTGCCCCGGCACGACGTACACGGCCTCCAGCGCCGCGAACTGGTATTGCTTCGGGTTGATGAGGCGGCGTAGCACCGGCACGTAGGGCAGCGCGTGCAGGAGCAGCCAGCCACTCAGGCCCGGCATATGCTCGATGCGCCACCGCGTAGGGTAGGCCTGCACGCCAGCCACAATAGTGCCTTGCTCCCGTAGCACGAAATAGTACGGCGTCTCGGCCAGGTGCTGGAACTGCACCAGCGAATGGCCCTGATAGGCCTGCTTCAGATCGGCGAGCAGCGCGGGCAACTCCTCCGGCGGTAGCCGGCTCACCCGCGAATCGGGGCGCGGGTATAGGCGGCCGAAGGCAAACGCTTCGAGCCGGGCCAACGGCTGAAAGCCCTCGGCCCGGGAAATCTGCAAGGAACGCGCGTTGCCCGCTTCCACGTAGGAGTAGAACACCAGCGGGCGGGGGAGGATGCACTCCAGGTAGTAGACGGCCTGCTGCTTGAGCAGCCGCCCGTACCCCCGGCCGCGCTGCTCGGGCGCCACGGCCAGATAGCGGCCGTATACCCCGGTGGCGTGGCCAGCCGCTGTGGTTACAGGCCGCTCGGAGAGGCAATACGTCCCGACCAACTGCTCGCCCTGCCACAGCTCGAAGAAGTACGCTCCGGCGATGCGCTGCACTTTCTCGCGCTGGCCGGTGTGGCTGTACTGCGGACCGTGCGTGCCGTAAATGGTGTGTTCCAGCAAGGCTACCGTGGCCGGGCTAGCGTGGCGACTGACAGTGAGGTGCAGCGGCGGGGCGGTATAAAGAATCAACGACTCCATGAGCAAGCAGATAGACTAGGTGTATAGTCCCGGCGTGAGGTGGGTCGGGTCACGGGTAAAGATAGTGGGGTTCTTTTGCCACTTGGCTGGCGGAAGTCGATGGCGACAAAGAGGTACTGGCGCCCTTCCTCGGTCTGCACCTCGGCAAAATCGACGTGCAGGTAGCCAATCGGATAGTCCTTGAGCTTCTGTCCGTCTTCGTTTAGGGGTAAACGGCTGATGCCGTGGCGTTGGAAACAGCGGTGCAGGGCCGAGCGGGACAAGTGCGGAATCGTAGCTTGCAGCGCGTAGAGGCAATCATCGAGCGCCAGGAGCGTGTGCCGACGAAAGGCCACGGCGATGGCCTGCTGCTCGGCCGTGAGTACCGTTGAGGCGGGTTCCGGGCCCATCCGGGCGTCCTGGACGCCGGGGCGCTTGCGCCACTTGGCCACCGTTTTCGGGTTGATGCCCTGGCGTGTAGCTACGCTTTGTAGGCTTTCCTGGCTGTGTTGGATAGCGCGCCGTACTGCCGCCGCTCAAGCGGGCGCTGCCATGAAGTACTTGTCCCATAGGGTTATGCGAAATTCCTGCCCGGGAAATACACCATCTCTCTCTGGGACTATATACGTAGTGCTGCACAAAAGCCCGCAACGGCAACGCGGGCAACTGAAAGCGAATTACCATGCAATAAAGGCGAAGAATCGAAAGATAGCCCTTCGGTTGCAACGGCCTCGCCGAGAGTATATGAATAGCTTGTAGCAAAGGCATTTTCAACTATCTGACAAGCAAGCTGCTTTCTTCACACTCACTTAACTACGGCCATGAGTACCAACAACTGGCCTATTCGATAACCGAGCCCGTCAAAACTCGAATCACAGCAAGATGTCGTCCACGGGTTGCAGGCGGGGCGGCAGCTCGGTCTCACCAGCATTTCGCGCAGGTCAATTTCCAGACTGCGGCAGAGCGCCGTCATGGGCACATCGTTGATGTAGTTTTCAAACGGGTCCTCGCTGTTGTCGCCCACGGCTTCAACGGTGGTGAAAATCCAGGAAATCAGCACCGAGAACGGAACAGTGAGCCACACAGCGGCGCCGGGGCCGAGCTTGCTGAATTCGCCCACCAATCCGAACGGCAGCAAGCCCACGAAAATCCAGGTGAATAGGGTGCTGAAGTGCGCGTACTGCCGCGGAAACGGCGTGTTTTTAATTCGCTCACAGGCCCCTTGGAGGATGTAGCATTCCTTCACGGTATGCAGTAAATCCAGACTGCGAAAATCATCGAGCTGCCCGGCTGCCACCAATTCGTTTAGCGCCAACGCCTGGCGGTGCAGCAACTGGGCCGCGGGGTTGGCAGTTGCTTGAATTATCTGCCACTCGTCAGGAGCCAGGAATTGCGTCACCTGCGGCTCAGCGGCTGTTGCGCTTCCTGGCATCTGGTTGGCGCCCGGCCGAAAACCAGCTTGGTTGCGGCCGTAGATACTAGTTCGGCGCAACTGCTCCCGCAGGGCATTGGCCCAGGCTAGTTGCCGGTAAATCAATTCCTGCTGGTGAATACGCAACTCCGAAGTGGCCAGCGGGGCGGGAGCGTGGCGGTTGGGTAGAAAGGTTTGTACTTGGCTGGTCCATATTCGACTTTGGTTCACGATGCCGCCCCAGGTTTTGCGAGCCTCCCAAAACCGGTCGTAGGACTGGCTGTTCTTGAATCCCACATAGAAAGCCACCGCAATGCCAATAGTACTCAGCGGTAGAAACGGCAACCGGATATCAACGCCGGCGGATGACAAAGCCAGGTAGCAACCCACAATCAAGCTGGCCCAGGCCGTGAAGCCCAGCAGATTCTTCCAGGCAAAGCGCAGCATCAACGCCGGCCGAATGGCACGTCTGACGTACATAAGGATAAGTCAAAAAAGAGGTAGAAAAACGAAAACAAAAGGACTTAGCAGCCCGCTGCAACAACGAGGCGCGCCGCCCTTGTCCGTCGCAGTTCGTTTGTCTGGATTGTGGCAAAACCGCGCGTGGGCACGAAGAGGCTACGGACGCCTTGGAGTTCGGCAAGGGCCTGCTACTGGTTTTTCACGCGCGTAACGGAAGTCGGGCGATAATGCCGCATTTCCTGGATGTTGCTGTAAAAGCCTTTGATGTGCGCGAAGAAAGCCGCGAATTGTGGGCCCTTCCGAAAGCCTTGCAAGTGCGCTTCCGTCGATTCCCACTCGATGCGCAAGACGAACTGCCCGGCTCCTTCTTCGCATTCGCTCAGCTCGTAGCTCAGGCATTCGGGGGAGGCTTCTAGTTGGGCGGCGGCTTGGCGGTAAGCTTCTACCAGTGCCTCGCGCTGGTCGGCCGTAACGTGGTAGCGAATGTATTCTACGACCATAGGAAGAAAAGATGAAGGGTGAAAATCAGGTTTTCGGTTGATAGGGGCCGCCGGGTACACCCCAATCCCAACGAGGCATAGGCTCTTCAGGGGCGGATTCGGTGGGGTGCGAATTAATGACTGCTAAGCGGCTGCCCCATTCCAGGTAGCCCACCAGAGCCGAGCGAAATTCCGGGTCGGTGGGCAAGCCGGCTTCGTCGGCGCTGTCGAGCAGCAGGTTGACCCACTGCCGTCGTTGCTTCTCGGTCAGGGCCTTGCCGATGTGGTGAGTAACCATGCCAGCGTGGCTGCCGCCGTGGCCAGCGGTGTAGAGGGCCGGGCCGCCGAGCACTTCGGCAAGGAAATGCGCCACATGAACGGCGTGCTCGTCGCCGGCGGCCCGGAATACCGGCGCGAGCAGCGGGTCCTGCGCTACGTTGGCGTAGAACACGGCGGTTAGTTTCTCCAACGCGGGTTGCCCGCCAGCCCAGGCGTAGAGGGTCGGAATGTTGGGCGCGTCTTCAACTGCTGAAGCCATACATCAAATGTATTATCTTGGGTTACACGACGGAAGTACTGACTATTTTGTCAGCAACCCGCTGCGAAGACGGTTTTGCTGCTAGTCAGCACCTTAATTTTAATGGAATGCTGAAAAATGGACAGAATATCCTGCTCGATGTGCAGGGCCGCCGCTATTATTGCCCAGTTGAGTTGGCGATGGACATCCTGGGCGGTAAGTGGAAAGGTGTAATTCTATGGTATCTGCAAGGCAACACGCTACGCTTCTCCGAACTCAAAAAACGTATTGTTACCATCTCCGAAAAGGTACTAATCCGGGAGTTGCGCGAGATGGAAGAGGCCGGGCTCGTGACCCGAAAGGTACATGCCGAAGTGCCACCCAAGGTGGAGTACTGCCTCTCCGAGTTTGGCGAGTCGGTGGCGCCGCTGCTGCACGCCGTCAGTGAGTTTGGCATGAGCTACGCCACGAAATTTGGGCACGTGGTGGAATAAGGCCAGTTGCTCGTCGCTGCCACCCGTTTTGCCGCCGCATGGCCAGAATAGAGCCCTTTAGCCATTACTCCAGCACGTGCACCTGGCCTTTATCGTACAGCTGAAACCAGTCGCGGCGCAGTATGGCGTAGAGCAGTTCGTCCTCAAACTCGCCCTGCTCGTTCACGCCCGACTCTCGCATGATGCCTTCGAACTGAAAGCCCGCCGTCTTTTCAATGGACCGTTTCGACGATACATTCGACACCCGGCAGCCCGTAGCCACGCGGTTGAGGCCCAGCAGTTCGAAGGCCAGGTAAAACAGGTGGGGCTTGCTGCGGGGCGTCACGCCCCGGCCGCGCATGTGCTGAAAAACGTCGGCCCCCGTAGAGCCACTGCGCTCCTCCCAACTGTCGATGGATAGCAGAGTCATGCCGGCCAGTTCGGTGCCTAGCAGCGAGTAGAAGCCAAAATTGACGCGTCGGCCCTGCTCGTAGCGTGGCAGGTAGTTGCGAAACAGCTCGTCCAGCATCTCCCGCGAATCGGGGTATCCTTGAAACAAGCTGACTACGTCGAGCAAGTTGTCTTTGCTGATGAGGTGCAGGGTGATAGAATCGGAGTACAGAGCTTGCAACATGGCTGAGAATCATCAACAGTAAGCACGAAAGGCTGCTTGGCCCCTAAGTAAGGGCCCGCTAAAGAAGCAGCGTGCAGCGGCTTGGGAAAGGAATAAATTATGCTCCCCGGCAGAAGTATTATGTAAGCTGCGTACTTCTTCGCCTGAACCGAGAAGAGGGTCTTGCTCAAGTGCGCGGAGTAATGCAATACTCTCGAATTCCGACCCTTCCAATAAAAGTAAGCCCGGTTCTCATAAAAAAACAGTTGGCGCCTAGCGTGCGGGCTGTTTTTGGTAGTTTGATTTTGTTAGTTCGTCTCGTGCTTTGGCCATTGCCTCGCCTTCGTCGTTATGCATTCTGTTCCCGCCACCGCTGCCTCTGCCCAGTCGCGTTCCTGGCGCCACGCCTGGTGGCGCGCGGGGGCTCTGGTCGGAACCCTGGATATTTGCTCGGCCTGCACGCATTACGCCTTAGCCACGGGGCAAAGTCCGCTGAATGTATTGCCCTTCGTGGCCAGCGGCGTGTTCGGGCCAGCCGCTTTTTCCGGTCATCCCCTCATGATGGTGCTCGGCCTGCTGTTTCATTTTCTGATTGCCTTCGCAGTGGTAGGCATTTTCTTCGGGTTGTATCCGCGCTTGGAACTGCTGCGGAAGAATGTAGTGGCGGTAGGTTGCGCGTACGGAGTGGCGGTTTGGCTGATGATGAGTCTGGTGATAGTGCCCTTATCCCGGGCGCCTCAGCAGCCCTTGCGGCTTAGCTCAGTTATAATTGGGCTGCTTATTCACGTAATGTGCATTGGTTTGCCCACTGCCTGGCTGTCTCGTCGTTACTATCGTCAGTTGGCTGCCGGGGGCTAGAGAAGCCGTAACCATCTCGCACTTTTTCTTTTCTCTAGCTATGACGTTTTTGCGGACCGCCCTGCACGCCTCCGGTATCAGCTTGCGAACCTGGCAGTTTTGGTTGGTGGCCGCCTTGTTTTGGGGGACTTTTTGGCTGCTAACCTACGTGCAGTCGCGCACGGTGTGGCTGGCTACGGGCTGGGGCTGGAGTACCACCGATGTGCTGGATTTAACCTTGCGCTGGGTGCTGTGGTGGGCCTGTACGCCGCTGATCCTGTACGCGGCCTACCGGGGCCCGTTTATTTCGGTGGGCGGCGCGCGAATCATGTTGCGCAACTTGGCTGGCCACTTGCTGCTCCAAACCGGGCTCACCTTTGCGCTAACCGCTGCGGGAAAATTCATCTTGTTTGATTTGCTGAAGCTCACTACCGGCCACAAGTGGGGACCCGACCCGCTGTGGTTCACGGTTTCGTCGCGGTTTAGTGTGTCGCTGGCCGTGTACATGCTGCTGGTGGTGAGTTACAACGTGTATGCTTACGCCCACCGCAACCAAACCCTACGCCACCAAAACATCAGCTACGAGCTGGCCAACGAGCAACTCAAGTCGCAGCTTTCCAATGCCCAGTTGCAGGCCCTGAAAATGCAGCTCAATCCGCATTTCCTCTTCAACACCCACCACGCCATTGTGGGCCTGATTTTGCAGCACCAAAACGAGCGGGCTATTGAGATGGTAACGGCGCTGAGCGACCTGCTGCGGTCCATTCTGGCGAACGGCGACGCCCAACTGATTCCGCTGCGCGAGGAGTTGCAGTTCATCGGTCAATACCTGCATATTCAGCATATCCGCTTTCAGGACCGGCTGCGCATCGAGCTGGATATTGCTCCGGAGGCAATGGAAGTTGAGTTTCCGCAGTTTCTGTTGCAGCCGCTGGTCGAAAACGCCATGATTCACGGCATCGAGCACCTGCCCGGCAACGCCGTTATCTGCCTCAGTGCCCGTCGCGAGGCCAACGAGCTGATAGTGACAGTACGCGACAACGGCCGCGGGGCGCAGCGCCCGCTGGGTTACGTTCGGCCAGCTTCGGCCAGCGGCGTAGGCTTGCGCAACACCCGCGTCCGGCTCGAAAAACTGTACCAGGAGCGCGCCCGCCTGGAATTTGAGCAGCCGGCTACCGGTGGCACTGAGGTGCGGGTGCGTTTGCCGTGGGTGCGAGCCAGCAAGGAACAATCTCAACCCGCAGTATTGACAATGGCATGAGCTACCGGGCGCTAATAGTGGATGATGAGCAGATTTCGCGGCAAGTTATTGCCACGTTCCTGCGGACTGATGGGGCCGTGGAAGCGGTAGGAGAGGCCGTAAACGGTACCGACGCCGTGTTGAAAACCCTGGAACTACGGCCCGATCTGGTGTTTCTGGACGTGCAGATGCCCGAGATGGACGGCTTCGAGGTGCTGCGCGAAATCTGGGCCCACCACCAACCCTTTGTGGTGTTCACCACCGCCTACGACACCTACGCCATCCGGGCCTTTGAGGTCAGCGCCGCCGACTACCTGCTCAAGCCCTTTAATGAGCTGCGGTTCCGGCAGGCCGTGGCGCGGGTGAAATTGCAACTAGAGCAACGCGCTGCCGCCCCGGCCGCGCACCCAGTGCTTGAGGCCGGCGCGGTTCAGCCCTGCCAGTACCGGCGCCGTATTCTGGTACGCGACCATCGCAAGATGTTCTTCGTGCCCACCGAGACCATCCACTATTTCGATTCTGACAACAATTACATCACCCTGCACACGCCCGGTGGCAAATACATCATCTATGACAGCCTGACGCAGTTGGAGCAGCAGCTCGACCCCGCTGAGTTCACACGCATCAACCGCTCCTGCCTCGTGAACCTGCACCATATTGCCTCGCTGGAAACGTATTTCAACGGGGAATACATCGTGAGCCTGCGCAACGGCGAGACGCTGAAATGGACGCGCACGTACCGCGACAATCTGAGTGCGTTTTACGGCCTGGAACGGTAGCAGCCTTACTCCGCCACGCTAGCTGGGCAGTTGGATTCTTCATGGAGTCCGCGCCGGCTTTTGGCTACTTTCCGTTGTATGCGGGGCGGCGGCTGAGTGGCGCGGGAAGCTGTTCTTCCGAAACTCGGAAGGACTAACGCCCTTGTGCTTTTTAAACAGCCGGTTTAGGTGGCTTCCGTCCGTGAATTGTAACTCGTGTACTATTAAGCTTACGACGATAGAAGCGCGCACCAGGCGCTTAAATGTTAGGTAGCAAGCTTACTCCTCGCGTGCGGCACGTGATGGCCGAGCGGTGGCAAAGCATCAGCGAGCAAGTCATCAACTCACCTGCTGCGAGGCTCGGATTACAGGCGCAAACTGCCTACTTACACAATAGCCGTAGGTTGCGCCCCGCCCCCGGGCTTCATTTGGAAAAAATGCTTGCCAGCGCTTTTCAACGTGTAGTAGCGGCCACTCCTTTCTCTGTTGCAAGCCGTAGCATCTGCGCAAACTGGTGGTGCCGGCAGCGGAAACCAACCGCCGCCTCGGATGAATATCTTAGTGCTTACTCTCCAGAAATGGGTGCTCCTGTTACTCCCGGCACTAGTGCTCCTGAGCCAAATGGTGCTAGGGGGCATTCCGGCCGCGGCTCAGCAAGCGGCTCCCTTTCGTTTGGTGCATTCCTGGCAGCGGTCTGTGCGGGTGCCCTACCAGGCCCAGCGTAACCTTATCATTGTAAGCGCCCGGCTCAACGAACAGGGACCTTACAACTTCGTACTCGACACCGGCGTGAACGTGTCGCTGCTACTCGATAGGAGCTTAGAAGAGACCTTGGGCCTTACTCGTGGGCAGGCCTACCGGTTGCTGGGCATGGGCAGCGATGCTCACGTGATGGCCTACCAGGTTGATCGGGTACGCGTGACGTTGCCTGGGGTGGAAGGGCCCGCCATATCGTTTTTGCTGCTGGATGCCAATAACCTGAATTTCTCGGGCTACGTGGGCATGCCCATCCACGGCATTCTGGGGGCCGACGTGTTCCGCAGCTTTGTAGTCCGCCTCGACCCGGCAGCCTCGCAGCTGCAACTGCACGATCCCGCCCGGTACAAGCCTCCCACGGGCCAGCGCTGGACCTCGCTACCGTTGGTGGTGCAAGCGGGCAAGCCTTACCTGACCACGCGCGTCACTACGCAAGATTCGACTACGGCCGCGCTGCGTCTGCTGCTTGACACTGGGGCCGGCCACTCGTTGTCCTTGGATGTGAACTCACACGCGGCCTTGCGTTACCCGGTGCCGGGAGTGCGTTCTCCCTTGGGTCGGGGACTGGGTGGCGTTATCACGGGCTATCTGGGCCGTACAGCGGAAGTCAAGCTGGGCAGCTACCGCCTCAATGCCCTCATTACATCCTTTCCCGACACGTCCCTCGCGGCTCATCAAACTTTCGATAGCTTTCGCAACGGCAGCCTCGGGTACGAGGCGCTGAATCGTTTCGTATCCGTTATCGACTATCCGCACAACCGGCTCTTGTTGCGTCCCGGCCCGCATTACCGTCGTCCCTTCGAGCAGGACCTTTCGGGTATGGAGCTGGCGGCCACGGGAGAAAACTACCGCCGCTACCAGATTACGCTGGTACAAGACCACTCACCCGCCGCCGAAGCTGGTCTGCGAGTAGACGACGAGTTGTTGTTCGTTAATCTCGTGCCAGTGGCTGACCTCTCGTTATCGCAGCTCAGTGAAATGTTACGAGAAGGAGTGGGGCGCCGTCTCATCCTGGTCGTGCGCCGAGCAGACGGTGAATTGAGCACGGCCGTGCTGGCCTTAAAACGTCAGTTGTAAAGTCTGCCACTTAAAGCTTGTGCTCTGCGCAAAAGCACAATTCTCTAAAGAAATAGGAGCGGGGCAGGTAGCACTACGGCGGCAAAACGCATGAAATCTCTCACCTAAGTAAACATTGCTATGCAGCACATACAGGAAAGAATGACCGGTGTAAGTTGTGTTTGTTATGGGGCGGCTCTGTTGGGTCTTGGCGTTCAGCAGTTCCTGACCGGCGCTTACCCCGAAGGCCTCATGCCCGTACCGGCTGGCCTCAACTGGACGGTTTATGGAGTAGGAGCCTTATTCACTACTATCGCGGCCTGCCTTCTGATAGGTAAAGGAGTGCGGGCAGCGGCTAGCGCGGCGGCCTTGGCGTTCGGAGTTGCTTTCGTGGTATTACACCTGCCCAGGCTAGGCTTTACGATAACCCAATCCGTAGCCTGGACCCCGGCCTTCGAGGTAGTGGCGTTAGGGGCAGGTGCTTTGATGCTGAGTCTGCGGCCAACTCGGGAGCCGCATTCCTTCCCGCAAATGCGGACTAACTACTGGGTCATCTTTAGAACCGGCCAAGTGCTGTTAGCAGTGGCGCTTCTCGTGTTTGGCACGCTGCATTTTCTCTTTGCGCAATTCGTTGCCACGCTTGTGCCTGCTTGGATTCCGGGGCCCTTGTTTTGGGCTTACTTCGTGGGACTTGCCTTTGTAACCGCTGGCCTGAGTCTGCTACTGAATCGTCAGGTGTGGCTATCTGCTCGTTTGCTGGCGCTCATGTTTGGCCTGTGGGTGTTGCTGGTGCACGCACCACGCGTAGCAACCAACCCCGGCACGCCAGCTGAATGGACCAGTCTGCTAGTGGCTCTGGCTATGTGCGGTACAGCAGCCGGAGTAGCCAGCTGGTCGCGGATTGTGCGCGCCGACATGAACCGGCCAGCCGAAGCAGGTACTTCGCTCGTCAGCGTGACCGAGTGAGCACCACTTTTCTTCTGCTAGCGCTATTAAGTCAAAAATTCCTTGCTAGATCGATGCTTACTCAGTCGTCACTAGAACCGTGCGTAGATGTGTTCAGAACCAGCATTTGCTCTGAAGCGCAAGCGACTGTGGTGCTAAATCGATTGCGTCAACACTTTCCTACTTATTATATCACCCTCGACTTGGATGATTGCGACCGTGTACTCCGGCTTGAGGCCCTTGTAGCTACTGAGGAGCCAGTGTGTACTGGTGTGATTCAACAGCTAGTTGAGGACCTTGATGTTGAGGTTGAAGCACTACCTGATTGATGTTTTACTACTGAGCTTGTTTCGGTTAAAAGGCGTGTTTTGACAAGACAAAGCAATAAGGTATAAGGGTAAGAAGGTATAAAAATATTGTTAGGAGGGAGGTAGCACAAAAAGCCAATCCGGGGTCGTCATCAGAGGTATAATTTGGTAAAAAATTTATTCATTTTTCTGCTTTTTTATACCATTTAAACTGCTGTACACTCTCCAGCACCAGCCAAACGGCTTACATCTACGTCAACAACTATACGGCACCGATGTAGAAGGCAGTTCACCGCGCTCGACTACGCGAAAGCCAGCGCCACCTTTACCACCGGCGGCGGCAACACCAGCGCCGAGATAGGGCTCTGGAAAACCACGGGTACCAGCGACGCCTGGGTGGATGCCTTTGTGGTAATGGAAGGCGCCAGCGCCGGCCGCTCGGCCTTAGCCACTCGCCAGTCTGCCGCCGCCGCGCGGATTAGTCTGTCTCCAAATCCTGCCCACGGCGCGGTCGGTATCCGCTCCGACGTGGCCTGGACCGAGTTGCGCATTACAGACCTCAACGGCCGCGAAATAGCACGTGACACAAGCCTGGCACCGTAAGTGCGCCTGCACCTGCCCAAGGTGCCAGCCGGCCTCTACCTCGTTCATCTGCAAACCAGCCAAGGCTCGCTCACCCAGAAGCTGGTTGTGGAGTAACCTGATTTGCTCGGTAGTACCAACGTGATTGATTTCTCCCTGGCTCCTAGTTGATGGGGCCAG
The DNA here is from genome assembly GCF_057808495.1 of Hymenobacter sp. M1-2. Taxonomy (NCBI): domain Bacteria; kingdom Pseudomonadati; phylum Bacteroidota; class Cytophagia; order Cytophagales; family Hymenobacteraceae; genus Hymenobacter; species Hymenobacter sp. M1-2. The sequence goes on along the minus strand of NZ_JBTYZO010000009.1, from coordinate 148,624 downwards.
GGAGTTTGCGCATCAACTCGAAACGCCAACTCAGCGCGGACTATATCTACCCAAAGATCTACTCACAACTCCTTCGCTATAATAATATTCCGCTACTCACTCCACCTGGTCTGGGGCCTGCTGCTTGTCCTGCTGACCTTATTTTCAAGCCCAAGCTCAGGAAGAATTTGTGGGGCCGTTTCCGTCGTGGAAAAACGCGAAAACTGACTTTGGCGCAGTAGGCGACGGGGTAACCGACGACACCAACGCCATCCAGGCGGCCCTGACAGCTCTGCGCGACGTGCAGAACAACACCTTGTCTTGGTTAAAAATTTGGTACAAAGGTTAATCGGGCCGGCCGATTGAGGCTCTCACGGGAAGGCAAAAGGGGCCTCGACATTGAAGCGGAGCGAGTCTTTCAGCGCTTCGTTGGAGAAGTCAAACTCGCCGTGCAGGGTGATGTGTTGTCAACTTCCGGGCTAGCTGGCGGCGATGGCGTGGGCCACGGCTTCCCCTGTGGCCGCCGATGGCTCTTTTAAGTAGTGGTTTTTTATATATTTATGCGCCGGCTCAGCAAAGCGGGCCGGCGCGTGGGCTCTTATCCTGGCACCTTCGCTCCCTACCCTTTGCCGCGGCACCAACCGATGCAAACCGTGCATACCAGGTCCGTATTGCCAAAACCCAACCCAGTTTCTGGTTGCGGCAAAGTAGGAATGTTGGGCGCCTTAACCACACCAAAAGGCATGAAATACACACGCTGGATACGTCTGGTTGCCCTTTCCCTCACGGCCTGCACCGGGCAAAGCGAAGAACAAAACGCGGCGGGCAATTCGCCGAACGCGAAATATGCTGCCACAATAAAGGCCCAGGCCAGGGCCATGACGGAAAGCTTGTACTTAAAACATGATTTTGACGGCTATGTCGGCTACACGAACCCTAAGATGATTGCGCTTTTGGGCGGAAAGCAACAGCTCATACAGGCTTTAAAAAAAGAAGCCGAGGGCCTTTCGACCGAAGACGCCGCGAAATATTTTACCTGGTCCTTCAGTGAGCCATCCAAAATTGTTCGCTTTCATGACGAGCTTCAATGCACCTTGCTTGACAGCGCGAAAGCCGCATTTGCAGATGGTAAGGGCGGTGTCCAGGTGTCCCTGCTCTTCGCGACTTCTACTGACAACGGCAAAAACTGGACGTTTATTCAACGGCCGGATACCAGCATCGCGGCCCTAAGAAGAGCAGTGCCTGGGGTGGTAAGCGATGAAGTAACGGGGCCCAGGGCGGCGAACTGAGCGGTACGGGAACAAGCGAGAAAGCGGTTGGCTCTGGGAGACACCTACTACAAGTAGATTATTCCAGAATAAAATTCTCGTCCCCATTGGGCTGGTCTTTGTGGTGGTTCAGGTACGCTTCCACTAGCTCGTCCGTGCTGTTACCCACGCTCCAGGCACCATCGCCAATGCCCCAAAAATGACCACCCCAGTACCGACGCTTCAACTCGGGGAACTCTTGTAGCAGCCACTTCGCACGGCGCCCTTTCTGCCGCCGCCGCAACGCGCTCAGCGCCAGCGAAGGCGGATACGAGACATGCAAAGGAAGATGGTCCTTGCTTACTACCCCTTGCACAAGGCGTACATCCACGGCATTACACGTGTGACGCAACAAGTCCCGGCAGCGCAGTTGTACATCGCCCGTCAGCACCTGATAGCCGTAGTTGGTGCTCCACACCAAGTGCACTTCTAGCTTGTGAACCGAATGGCTGCCTGTGCGCGGCTTCATCTTACAAAGCTACCGAGCGCCTAGAAATGAGTAGCACCTAAAGGCTTGCCCTAAAGGGCATAGCGTTAACTAGCGTGCTTGAAAAGTAAACGCAGCTCTCTAGAAGCGTTGCGTGACTTGACAGCCTGCATTCGCTTGAGTTAACTCACTACATAGCGTATGGGCACTATCAGCGAATAAGCTGCTTTTCTGATTGGTTATTCGAGCAGACGGCCCGAGCGCACACAGCGCGAGCCGTACGTTGGTGCGCTTACAAATGCTAGGGCTGGCCAGTGCAAGTCAGCAACTGCCACGGATATCAATTAAATTTCAACCACTATCCTAATTATAGTTTAATAAAAAGAGGACTAAGCTACTATAAAATATAATCTGATATTTCTTTCGTTTGCATCATGAGACTTACTTATCCCTGCGCAGGAACAACAGCCACGTGCGATTTTGGTATCGGTTCCAAATCCGCAGATATACCACTTCCAAGCAGTCAGCAAGTTTTCATCAACTCAGCTTTATCCAACCCGTCGTTGTCGCCCGCGGTGAGCAATACCGGCATAGACACCTTAGCAACATTAGAATCACCGCGGTCAAATGGCACGCCTGCGAAATCAATTATCTGTTTTGCAAACTTTCTCCCCCTGGTTTTGACTTATGTCACCTTCCGGTGGTCGTCCATGCGCACCGAAAGGCGGCAGCTGCCAAGGCTACCCGATTAACATTTAAACCAAACTTTTAACTAAGGCCCGTAGGGTCTGCATGCCCCTGCGGCTTCACTCGTAGTCTTTGTACCTGTTTCGGCGCTTACTTAAGGCCTCGACAAACACGTAACACACGAGCGCAATCAACCCGGACAGCACCGACCAAACCGTGTACGTGTGTTTTGGAGCGTCCTCCCCCTCTTCAGACGGAGTCGTGATAGCTATATAGAGCAGCGCAAAGACGGGTAACAGTATGATAAACAGGGCTAATAAAATTTTCATGCACCTAAAATACATAAAAATCCCGTTACCCCAATATTTATTAAGCCTCCCGCACCAAGAAGGGAAGGCCGTGGGGTAGGGGCTGATACTGTGAGGAGAAGTGGATGCCAGCATGATGTGGGGCATCTATAGAGCGTGGTTGATATCCGTGGCTCGCACGAAAACGTACCAGGGACTTACCAACTTCTTTGCGCTATGTCAAACATTCTGAATCGTCGCAACTACTTGATATGGGAGCACGTGGGCTTACTAAAGCTCAAAGACGCCTACGACCTTATCGACCCAGTGGCCAACCAGCACCTGGGCTACGTGGTAGAAACCACCTCAACCTGGATTCTGTGGCTGCGCCTGTTACTGGGTAAAGCCCGCACGCCCATCCGCATTGAGGTGCGCGACTTGATCGGCAACACGCCGCTGTTGCGCATCGAGCGGGGTTGGACGTTCTGGCGCTCCACCGTACGCATCTTTGATACCCAGGATCAGCTCCTAGGCACTTTGGAAAGCAAGCTATTCACCATTGGTGGAGGCTTCCACGTGTACAATGCCCACGGCGCCCGAGTGGCCGAAGTGCGCGGCAAATGGCACGGCTGGAACTTCAAGTTTTTGAGCGCCACAGGCCAGGAAATCGGGCGGGTTGGCAAGAAGTGGGCGGGGTTCGCCAAGGAGCTGTTTACCTCCGCCAATAACTACCTCATTACCATTCAGGACCTAGGTGCGGAGCAGCCGCTCTACGGCGCCTTGCTGCTGGCCGCCGGGCTGGCCATCGACTTCGTATACAACGAACCCCGTAGCCAAGCCACCGGCGCCACCGACTGGGACACCGGCGCGGCCGGTGCGGGAGCAGGCGTAGGAGTTGGTGTCGGGACTTATTGAGGCTCTCGTTGATGCTCTCGGCTTCGTGCGTGCACAAGGAAACCTCAGACTTTGAACAGGAGTCGCTCACTAAAAGCACTGCTTAGAAACACAGAAGCTCCAACCATTGGGTTGGAGCTTCTTTTTTGACCACACAAAACAGCCAAGATGTGGAACGAGTAGCACGGAAATCCGCTCCGCGCACCAGCCGTAGGCGAGTATCCGGTATCACGCCACTTGCCTCAACGCGTAGAAATTCGCTTCGCTCGTCGCGGAATTCATTCTCACATTTCAACGTCGCGGCGCTAGGTGGAATAGCTAAACCACGTGACGAGTAAGAACAATAAACTGAGCTGGCAGCTCTCGTGCGTACTTATGCTGTCGTGCCGTATTGGATGATGGGGGATGATCCACGGACACATTAGCCGCCATCGGCACTATTCTCCACTCACAAAATAGTGTCCTTGCTCTAAATCGGGAAGGAGAGCCGGCTGCGTAGGATGCCAGCCCAATTGTTGCTGCGTGAGCGTGCTGGAGGCTGGACTATCGAGGCTGAGGAAATAGGCGAGCCAGCCGAAATGGTTGGGAGCTTCTTCAGCAGATTTGGAAACCACTGGCAGGCTCAAATGACGGCCAATCACCTCGGCGATGTCGCGGACTGCCACGCCCTGCTCGGCAATACCGTGATAGCGAGTTCCCGCCGCGCCCTGCTCCAGCGCCAACCGGAAGAGCCGGGCCGCGTCGAGTCGGTGCACCGCCGGCCAACGGTTAAGTCCATCACCAATGTAGGCCGACACACCTTGTTGCCGGGCAATACCGATGAGGGCCGGCACGAAGCCGTGGTCGCCGGTACCGTGTACCGACGGTGGTAGGCGCAGCACCGACGAACGCACTCCCTGCGCCGCCAGTGCCAACACTGTCTCTTCCGATGGGACGCGGGGCGCTCCGGCAGAGGTAGGATCAGCCGCATCGGCTTCCGTGGCGAGGCGGCCCGGCGGGAGTAGCGCGGTTCCGGAGGTAATGACGAAAGGACGGTCCGAGCCGACGAGTGCCGCTCCAATGGCTTCCACTGCTCGCCGGTCCGTCTCGCCGGCACCGGCATAGTCGGAGAAGTCGTGCACGAAGGCCGTGTGAATGACGCCATCCGAAGCCGCCGCGCCGCGCTGTAAGCTCTCCAGGTCGTCGAGGGAGCCTCGGTGCACTTCGGCCCCTGCCGCCAGGAGCGCCTGGGCTGCCGCTTCGGAGCGGGCGAGGCCAAGCACTTGATGGCCGGCACCGAGTAATTCCTGTACAATGGCGGAGCCGATGAAGCCCGTTGCGCCGGTTAAGAAAACACGCATGTCTTGGTCCTTTATGGAGTGTTAGGTACGCCACAAAGGTGCTGCAAGTAAGGCGCGGCCGAGTTGCGCAGGTCAAACCATCTGCTGCATAATTCAAACAACGGCTCTAGACCCGAAAGGCGCCAGGGGATAGGCCCGTCTGGCGCTTGAAGAAATTACAGAAGTGAGCCACGTCGGTGAACCCTAGGCAATCGGTGATTTCGGAGATGTTCCAGTTGGTTTGCTTGAGCAATATCTTGGCTTCCTGCGCTACCCGGCTGCCAATCAGCGCGGTGGTTGTGTGGCCGGTGGTTTCCTTAAGGACCCGATTGAGGTGATTGACGTGCACGGCCAGCTGGTCGGCGTAGTCTTTGGCCGTACGCAGCCGTAACTGCTGCTTCGGAGTATCGAAGGGGAATTGCCGTTCCAGCAGTTCAACAAACAAGGCCGTTACTCTGGCCGAGGCATTGTGGGAAGGAGCCAATACTTGGGCCGGTTGGAGCTTCTGCCCAAAGTGAATCAACTCCATTAGGTAGGCGCGCAGCAGATCGTACTTGTATGTATAGCTCGATGTGATTTCCTGCGTCATCTTCTGAAAAATCGCCTCTATTATCCCGTATTCGGCGTCCGTTACTTCTAGTACTGGCGAGCCGGCCGGCTGAAAAACCGGCAGGTCTTCCAGCACTATTCCACTCTTAGCGGGCAGCAAAAATTCGTCGCTGAAAATGCAGAAGTAGCCTTGCTGGTTCAGATCGTGGGGCTGCCAGCGGTAAGGCACCCGCGGCGTGACAAACCACAAGGCGTTACGTTCAACATCCGTTGCTCGGTCAGCGTTCTCAACCCGACTGCGGCCACGAATCAAACTGATTTTATAGAAGGCCCGCCGGTCAAAAGCCATCGGTGGCCGGTCGCGGTAGCCCGCCATCAGGTCGGCCACATTGAAAACGTTGAAATGCCCGACTTCCCGCTGGACGTTCGATGGCCGTAGTATACCAGACCGGGCCTCAGCCGCGGGCGTGAATTTGGAATAAAACTCTTCGAGCGAGTTCGGCTTCATGATGGTGGGTTGTAAAAATCAAAGGTAACATATCTAGTATAGTCTGTTTGCTGACTCAGCCACATCGGCAACCGCACACGGGTTCGGGTTCTGCCAAAAACAGCAACGCCCGCCTGAAATACCGGACGAGCGTTGCCATCTGAGCGCCGCAGCTACTCGCACTCTAGTGCGTACTGCCTTTTGCTGACATCGAATTGGGCTTACACGCCTTCCACGGTCCGGAGCTCCACAATGTCGGTTTGCATGAAGGGGTGCAGAGGGAGCGAGTGCAGCAGCTCGTGGAGCTCGGTTTCGCTGGCCACATTGAACACCAGCCAGCCCCGCTGACGGTCGGCCGAGAGGAAGAGGCTCTCGATTACGCCCGCGCGCCGCAACTCGCCCACGCGGGCTTGTTCGGCGGGTACCAACTGACCAAGGGCGGCCCGGTCTACTTCGGGCGGATAATGAAAGCTGATCATGTACTGCATGTTCTTCAGAAAAGGTTAGGGTGTATGATTAAAAGGAAAAACGGTTTCAACTGTCCGGGTTGAGGCTATTTCAAAGCTTTTTTCAGATAAGCCGCCGTTTCGTCGATGGCTTGGCGGCCAGCGGCGAGGGCGCCGGCCATCTGGAAGAAGCCGTGAATCATGCCCGGGTAGCGAGTGTGCTGCACGGCTACGCCGGCAGTGCGCAGGCGCTGAGCGTAGGCTTCGCCTTCGTCGCGTTGCGGGTCGTACTCGCCAGTGAGTACCAGGGCCGGGGGCAGTTTGGCCAGGCTCTCGGCGTAGAAAGGTGAGGCGTAGGGTTGCTTCACGTCGGCGCCGTTGGGCAGGTACATGCCGATGGCGGCCAGCTTTCCTTCGCGGGTGATGATGGGACTATTGCTGGTGGCAAAAGCCTGCCAGGAAGGGGTGCTTTCCGTTAGATCGGTATCGGGGTAAATAAGCACTTGCGCCCGCAGCGATGGGCCGCTTTGGTCACGGGCTTTCAGGACTACCACGGCCGCCAGGTCGCCGCCGGCGCTGTCGCCGCCCACGGCTACGCGGCTGGCATCGGCTCCTATTTCGGCGGCGTGCTCGGCCACCCATTTTGTGGCGGCGTAGGCATCATCGGGCGCGGCCGGAAAGGGAGCTTCGGGAGCCAGCCGGTACGCCACCGACACCACCAAGCAGCCGGCGCGGTTGGCCACGGCCCGCAGTGGCGCGTCGTGGGTGTCGAGGTCGCCGGCAATGAAGCCGCCACCGTGGAAGTACACTAGCACGGGCAGTTTAGCAGTTTTGGCCGCGCCTGCGGGCGTGTAGATACGCACCGGGATGGGCCCGGACGGCCCGGGCACGGTGCGGTTTACCACCCGCTCCACTTTCTCGGGTGGGCCCGCCAGCGGAATTACGGCGCGGTAACCGGCCCGCCCGGCGGCCAGTTGCTCGGCGGGGCTGAGCGGCTTCGCCGGCTTGGGCGCGGCCGCTGCCTGCTTGTTAATTTGCTCCAGCAGCGCCCGGGCTTGTGGGTGCAAACCGGTTGTGGAAGTTGCGGCGGTTTGCGGCTGGACGGCTTGTGCCGGCGTTTGGGCCCAGCTTGGGGTGCCGGCGCCAGCTACTGTCACGGCACTAAGGCCGCAGCAAAGAAGGGTGAGACTACGCATGTATCAGCTTTTGCAGTGAGTTCAGGTTTGATTAAACAGCCGCGAATCATAAGTTACCGACTCACGAATGGCCGGGTCAGCATTTGTATCACGCCCCGCCTAGCTTTACCTCTCGGCTTCGCGCACCGCAGTGGCTTCCTCCCCGAAAAAGGCCAGTAGCTGCCGGACGACTTCGGCTGGCTGTTCTTCGGCTACAAAGTGCCCGCAATTCTTCAGCACACCACCGCGCACATCGGAGCCAGCGGCTTGGAAGGCTTGCAGTGTGGCGTCGCCGAAGCTGCCATCGCCGCCGAGGGCCAGCACGGGCATGGGCAGCTTGCGCTGCATCAGCTGCTGGTTGTCGGCCGCGTCGGTGGCAGTGGCGCGGTAGTACTCGAAGGCGGCGTGCATGCTGCCGGGCCGCGAGTACGTGCGCACGTACTCGTCCAGGTCGGCAGGAGTCAGGGCCTGCTTGTTGACCAGAAACGTGTCGAAGAGATAGGACAGGTACACCCGCTCCCGGCCGGCTACCAGTTCCTCGGGCAACTCAGGCACCTGGTGAAAGCCTTGGAACCAGGCACGGGCGCCAAACTGCCGCTCCACCAACTCCTTGACTACGGGCAACGGCAGCAAGCCGGCTGGCAAACACTCCATGGCCACCACCCGGCGCACGGCCTCGGGGTAGGTGGCCGCCAGAGCATACGCTACCGAGCCGCCAAAGTCATGACCGACGAGCAGGAACCGGTCGTGGCCTAGCTGGCGCACTAGGCCATACACGTCGGCAGCTAGGGTTTTCTTGTCGTAGCCGCTGGGCGTGACTTGCGAGTCGCCTAGGCCGCGCAGGTCGGGGGCCAGCACGGTGTAGTGTTCCGCCAGCGCCGGCAGCACGTGGCGCCACTCGTGCGAAGTCATCGGAAAGCCGTGCAGCAGTACCACCAAATCGCCTTTCCCATGTAGCAAATAGCTTAGCTGCACGTCCTCAACAGTAGCCGTCCGGCGCGTTATTTCCATTGTCTTCTTGCTAGTTGAAGTGATTTTGGAGCCGTTTCGTCTAGGACAAATGCCCACCGACAACGAAATCAAGAATAGTACGCTTCCGGCAAGCCTAAGGCACCATGCTCACGATATCATACACCGTAGGCCCGGCCTCCAGGATCAAGTGCCGGTACCGCGCGAGGTGAGCTAGAAACTCTGGGTTGGCGTGCAGGGCATCCAGGCCTTCAGTGCTTTCCCACTGCACGTAGTTCACCATGTGGTGCCGGTCGCGGCTCTGGTGCAGGGTGGCCGACACGAAGCCGGGCTGTTTGGGAACGACTTCCTGCAGCGAAATCGTCATCAGCCGCACCAACTCGTCCTGATTTTCGGGCGCTACTTTGATGTGGTTGATTTGGGTGACAAATGAAGCGTTGGCGTCAATCGTGGGCATGGTAAAGGAGGAAAGAAACGAGTGAACCAAGGAAGAGACTTAGGCTGAATGTTGCGCCCAAATGAGAACCGAGCAGCAGCCATATCGCCGAACCTGTTTTTACGGGCCTGCTACCACCGGCAGCTTATGCGTTTATACTAGCTTCCCACTCGCAACCAGCGCCTTTACTGCTTCAACAGTGTGTTCAACGGCAGCTTGAAGTTGGGGAATCCTCTGCTCGCCTAGTAGCCGTTCTTGATCAGAGTTTTCGGCCACCCCAACAAAACGCAAGGTGAAGCTGAACGTGAGCTTCAGGGTTGGACCTTCGCCTTCAATTACGTTATCGACCGCGCCGGAATCTTCGGCATCAATTTGTTGGAACGACACCAAAGTAGGCGGTTCGAATGTGACGTCTTCGCGGATCAGACGACCCTGAAACACAACATCTCGCAGTAGACGGTTTGGGCTTCTTTCCAAGATGGTGCTCGACTCCATACCGGCCACGAACGAGGTCGGATCTTCGGCTTTAAGCACCAAACCTTGCCACAGCTGTTGGCGAGTCAGCTGGGGTTGGCTTTGCGGCGGGTTGACGGCAACGGTATGCGAAAAGTGGTACATGGCAAAGCTGGTTGAGTGACAGAACCAAACAAAGCAACTGCTACAAAGGCTTTTTAAGTACAACCTCGGAATTAGCTATTCATTGAGGATCGACTTCCCTAAATCTGGCGGCTAATGGCACTATTTCGGTTCTAGCTTCGGCGCTAGGCTAGTGCCGCCGGCGCATCGGGCGTGTCGGAGGCTTGGTTTTGCTCTTGCAGCTTGGCCAAGCCTTTTTTGCCGTACGCCAGGCGCGTGATGGCGACGTAGAGCACCGGCACCGCAAAAATGGCCAGCGTGGTAGCGGCCAGCATGCCCGCCGCCACCGTCCAGCCGATGGTTTGGCGCGAAGCAGCGCCAGCGCCGGAGGCGAAGGCCAGCGGCAACACGCCCAAAATAAAGGCCAGCGAGGTCATGATGATGGGGCGCAGGCGCAGGCGCACGGCTTCCAGCGTCGCATCGAGCAGGGGCCGGCCCTTATCGACGCGCTCCTTGGCGTATTCCACGATGAGGATGGCGTTTTTGGCCGCTAAGCCGATGAGCGTAATCATGCCGATTTGAGCGTAGACGTTGTTGGTCAGCTCAGGCAGCAGCGTGAGGGCGCCGATGGCCCCGAAGATGCCCAGCGGCACCGACAGCAGAATAGCAAACGGCACCGACCAGCTTTCATACAAGGCGCCAAGCACCATGTACACCATCACCAGCGCCAGAGCAAAAATCACCAGCGTGCTGTTGCCGGCAGCCAGTTCCTCACGGCTCAGACCGGAGAAGTCGAAGCCGTACTCGGCGGGCAAAGTTTCCTCGGCCACTTCTTGCAAGGCCGCAATGGCCTGGCCAGAGCTGTAGCCGGGCTTGGCGTCGCCGTTGAATTCGGCCGATCGGAAAAGGTTGTAGTGCGTGATGAGCGGGGCATTTTCCACCACTTTCGAGCTAATGAGGGCGTTCAAGGGCACATTCTGGCCCTGCTGGTTACGCACGTAGTAATTGCCCACGTTGGCGATGTCGGCGCGGAAGGCAGTGTCGGCTTGGGCTACCACGCGGAAGTTGCGGCCGTACTTGGTGAAATCGTTGATGTAGGACGAGCCCAGCAGCGTGGATACCGTGCCGAATACGCCCGTGAGTGGCACGCCCAGGCGCTTGGCCTGCTCACGGTCGACGGTGACTTTGTAACCGGGCGTTTGGGCGGTGAAGAAGGTGTAGGCCGCGGCTATTTCGGGGCGCTGATTGGCGGCGGCGGCAAACTTCTGTACCACCGCCTCAAAGCCCTTGATGTCGCCGGAGCTTTGGCGCTGCTCCATCTGGAAATTGAAGCCGCCCGTGTTGCCCAGGCCCGGAATGGCTGGCGGCGCCACCACGATGACCCGCGCCTCGGGAATACTCGCAAAGGCCTGCTGCATGCTGCCGATGACGGCGTCGAGCTTCAGCGAATCGGCTTCGCGCTCTTCCCAGGGCTTGAGCTGCACGAAGAACGTACCGCTGCTGGAGTTGAAAGAGAAGTTGATGGCGTTCAGCCCCCCGATGGCCGTGTAGTTCTGAATAGCCGGAAAACCGTGGTTCATGATTTCGCCCATGCGCTTCATCACGGCGCGGGTTCGCACGCTCGACGAACCCGGTGGCAGCTCCACCGACACGAAGGCCAGGCCCTGGTCTTCGCCCGGAATAAAGCCCGTGGGTTTGCCACGGAACAGGAAAAACGTGGCCGCGTACACGCCCACCAGCACCAGCAGCACCACCGGCGTCACCCCGATTATGCGGCGCACCCCGTTGGTGTAAGCCCCGGCGGTGCGGTCAAACCAATTGTTGAAGGCCGCGAAGATCCGGCCGATTCCCTTGGGCGCCACGGCCTGACCATCCTCGCTTTTGGCCGTCGGCTTGAGCAGCAACGTGCACAAGGCCGGCGTGAGCGACAAAGCCACGAAGGCCGAAATCACCACCGAAATGGCGATGGTAATGGCAAATTGCTGGTAGAGCCGCCCGGTGATGCCGGGAATGAAACCCACCGGCACGAACACCGCCGCCAGCACTAGCGCCACGGCAATAACCGGGGCCGTGATTTCCTTCATGGCTTTTTGCGTGGCCTGGCGCACCGTCACGGTTTCGCCGGCGTCCAGGGCCTGCTGCACGGCTTCTACCACCACGATGGCGTCGTCGACCACAATTCCAATCGCCAGCACAAAGCCGAACAGCGTAAGCGTGTTGACGGTGAAGCCTAGGGGAATGAAGAAAATAAACGTGCCCACAATGGCCACCGGAATGGCCAGCACCGGAATGAGCGTGGCCCGCCAGCTTTGCAGAAACACGAACACCACCACCGTCACCAGCAGCAGGGCAATAACGAGCGTCTCGACCACCTCGGCAATGCTGACGCGCACCACCGTTACGGTTTCGTAGGGCACCACAAAGTCCACGTCGGGCGGGAAGCTTTTCTTCAACTCTTCCAGCGTTTTGGTCACGCCGTCAGCCGTGGAGAGGGCGTTGGAGCCCGGCGTTTGGTTGACGAGCAGCAGGGTAGCCGGCTGGCCGTTGATGGTGGAGGAACGGGCGTAGTCGAACTGGCCGAGCTCCAGGCGGGCCACATCTTTGAGGTGCACCAGCGAGCCGTCGGTGGGGTTGGTGCGCACCACGATGTCGCCGAACTCTTCGGTCTCGCTCAGCCGGCCATTAATCAGCACGCTGTACTCAAATGCCTGGGAACGGTATTGGGGCGTGCTGCCCACCGAGCCGGCCGCCACCTGCACGTTTTGCTCGCGCAGGGCGTCGGTTACGTCCTGGGCCGTGAGGCCGAGCTGGGCCAGGCGGTCGGGTTGCAGCCACACGCGCATGCTGAAATCCTGGCCGATGCTGGTTACGTCGCCCACGCCGGGCACGCGCAGCAGGGCGTCGCGCAGGTTGATATTGGCGTAGTTATCGAGGAAGCGCAGGTCGTGGGTTTTCTTCGGCGAGAAAATGCCGACTACCATTAGAATAGTGGGGTTGCGCTTCTTGACTGTCAGGCCCAGGCGCTGCACTTCCTGCGGCAACGAGGGCAGGGCCACGCTCACCCGGTTTTGCACATCCAGGGTGGCAATATTGAGGTCGGTGCCGACTTCGAAGGTGACGTTGGTGGTCAGGCGGCCGTCGTTGGTGGCGTTGGACTGCAAGTAGGCCATGCCCGGCGTGCCATTGATTTGGGTTTCGATGGGCGTCACCACCGTTTGCTCCACCGTCAGGGCATCGGCCCCAGTGAAGGAGCCCGACACCTGCACCACGGGCGGCGAGATGTCGGGGTATTGGCTAATGGGCAGGTTGAGCAAGGCCAGCGTACCAATCAGCACGAGGGCCAGCGACACCATGATGGCCGTGACTGGGCGCTTAATGAAAACGTCAGAAATCATAGCGGGCGGGGGCTGAGTAGTGAATGAGACCTTAGAAAGGAGATAGGAGAAGTGAGACTAGGTCTTGCTTCCACTAGCTTATCCATCCTTCCAAGTGCGATTATTATTGATCAGGCGCTTGAAACCTTGCGCCAGTGCCCTTTCGATGAGACAACACCTGAAGAACCAAGCCCTACAGCTTGGCGGCTGGAATTGGCGGTGCGGCTGAAGCGGCCGTAGCCACCGTGGGCCGCACCTGGGCGCCGTCGCGCAGGTTTTGGCTGCCCTCCAGCACAATGCTTTCGCCAACCTTCAGGCCGGTGCGCACCACTACCCGCTCCTGCACGCGCGAGCCCAGGCGCACGCCGCGGCGGGCCACCTTGTTGCTGTCGCCGACGACGAAGACATAGAATTCGCCCATCTGCTCGGTCACGGCCTTGTAGGGAATGGTGAGTTGGGGACCAGTATCAGCATTGCGCACGCGCAGCGTGCCAGTGAGACCGGGCCGTAGCGAACCATCGGGGTTGGGAAATTGGATGCGGGCCCGCACGGTGCCGGTTTGAGGGTCGGCGGCGCGGTCCAGGGCCACCAAGCGGCCTACCGCCGGGTACGGTTGTCCGCCCGGCAAACTCAGGGTGAAGACCGAATCGGCGGCTGGGGGCGGCTGGCGTTGTAGCTGCACGAGGCGCGGCAGCAGGGCGGCACGTACGGCCACGTCCACGGCCAACGGGCTGTCGGCGCTCAGCACGTTGAGCAGCGTGGTGCCCTGCGTTACCAACGAGCCCCGCTTCACTTGCGCAATGCCGATGGTGCCCGCAAACGGGGCCCGCACCACCGCGCGCCGCTCGTCGGTACGAGCCGTAGTCAGGGCCGATTGGGCCGCCGTGACTTGCGCCTTCGCAGTAGCTAAATCCGTGCGGGCGTAATCGACGCGCTGGCGGGCCACGGCGTTCCGGGCCACCAGGCGCTCGTAGCGTTCGGCGTCCTGAGCTGCCTTGTCGTAGGCCGCTTGGGCTATCAGCACTTGGGATTCGGCTTGCTGGCGGGCGGCTTTGTAGCGGGTGGGGTCGATGGCGTAGAGGGGCTGGCCCCGGCGCACGCGCTGGCCGTCGGCCACCAGAAACTCAGTGACATAGCCGCTCACCTCGGCGCGCAGCTCCACTTCTTGCAAGGCCACCACCGTACCTTCGTACAGGTCGTGGGCCACCACGGGCTGGGTTTCGGCCCGCGCTACAGTCACGGCCGGCGCTGGGGGCTGACCAGCGGCACCGGGAGCATCTTTCTTGGCCGCTGAACCGCCGCAGCTAGCCAAAGCTAACGGCAGCAACAGAGCCCACGGTGACCGAAATTCAAGGAAAGGAAAAGTCAGAAACACGGCAGCGGCGAATTAAAGAGTGGGGGAAATACTACCCAAGGCCCGTTGCACGTCGAGCTTGGCGGCTAGCACCGTGTAGAGGGCGTTGTAATAGTTGAGCTGGGCCTGGCGCAAGTCATTTTCGGCTACGATGACCTCCAGATAAGCCTTGATGCCCTCGTCGTACTGCAGCTTGGTGATGGCGTAGGTTTCGCGCGCATCTACCACGTTGGCCTGCTGCAAGGTCCAGTCGTTGAGCGCGGCCTGATAGGTGCCGATAGCCTGCTGATACTCGGTGCTGATCTGGCCCCGCAGGTTTTGCAAGTCCAGCGTGATGCGGTCCTGCGTCAGCTCCGCAATTTTGCGGTTTTGGAAGCGCCGCATGCCGGTAAAAATCGGCAAGGACAGGTCCAGGCCGAGCTGCGAAGTCGGAAACGATTGGCGGTATAAGTCGCGGAAGTTCTGATTCTGGTACACGCCCACGTAGTTGGCGAAGCCGGTGAGTGTGGGCAGAAAACCCATGCGGTAGTAGTTGATGCTTAGGCGCTGCAGTTGCTGGCTGGTGCGCAGCTGCTGCACCTCAATGCGCCGCTCGTAAGCTAGTTGCTCGGTGGTGTCGAGGCGGGTTTCATCAACCAATTGGAGGCTGTCTGACGTCAGCCTAAGAGGACTTTCCGGCGGCACGCCCATGAGTTGTTTCAGCGCCGCGTACTTGCCGCGTAAGGACTCCGTGGCCGTCCGGCGCGATGAGTAGGCATTGCGCACCGACACCGAAGCGCGCCGAAAATCGGTGGCATCTACCAAGCCTTCTTCGAACTGTGCTTTGCTATCAGCCAGCTGCTTCTCCTGCCGGCGAATAGCCTCGTCCAGCACCTCAATTTGTTCGCCCGTGAGTAGGATGTCGTAGAAGGCCTTGCTCACGTTCACCACCGCGTCGATGCGGTAGCCGGTCGTGTTTTGGGTGTTTTGAAGCTTGGTGAAGCGGGCCGCGCGGGAGGCCAGCAGCAGGTCGTTGCTGAACAGCGTTTGGTTGGCCTGCACGCCAAGATTGGAGGTATTTTTTAGCCCGATGCGAATAACCTGGGCTGGCTGACTGGGGTCGGTGAAGTTGGGCAGCACGGCCACCGGCAGCTTGAGGTTGCGGCGGTAATTGCCAGTGCCCTCCAGTTGGGGCAACCAGCCCGACAGTTCCGCCTGAATGGCGCGACGGCCGATTTCCTCATCGAGCAAGGCCTGGCGCACGGCTGGCTGCTGGCGCAGGGCGTAGTTCACGCACTGGCTCAGGGTGAGGGGCTCGGTAGGAGGCGGTGGCAGAGCCACTAGGGCCGACTGCGCCTGAGTTGTAGCGGCCGTGGCCACGCTCAGCCCAAGAACCAGTGCGGTCAGCCGCCCTACGGTAAACAGAGTACGAGGCAGCATTAGGAGCAGTGATAAGATAGTGGGGAATGAATTCACCAATGCAGCAGCTACTAGCAGAGACTGCGCGCCGGGCCGAATACCACGCAAAAGCCGCGGCCGCAAAAGCTATCTATCACCGCAAACTGCATTTCGGAATCAGTGAGTAGTCAGCCCAGGCAACCCGACGCCTTGGAGCACGCGGCTTCACTAGCCTGCCCAATTCTGCCAACCTCGTTCCAACTTATTCCGATGCCCTCTCCCCACCCTTGATTGGGGCTCCTTCACCCCGGAATAGCCCATTCTAGCCTACATAGCGAAACTACGTAGCCGATGACAACCCGCTCCGGCCTCTGATATACCGTAGCGCTTGGCCAACAAATCCGATTTCTTGGAGCCAATTGTGTACGCGTTGAGCTTCACGATTCCCAGCCGTAGTGCTCCACCGCAACGCTGTCTGGCACCTTCTGCTGCCAAAAGGTGCCAGACAGCGTCCCTAGCTTGATTCCACGCCACAACCCTGCTGATCATTCCCTTTGCATCCCAGCTAGCAACACAACAGTTCGGCCTGCGCAGCTACATAGCCAGGGTTAGCTATACCATATTCCGGATGCCGTCTGAAATGCCGGATAGTAATGTTAATTGGCTATGGCCAATGAATCTTTAGTTGCTATTTAAATTATTGGCTTTTTGCGCGTTACATGTTTTCCAATACATCCGCCAGTATGGTATAAACCTTGATGCTGTACGGCTAACCCGGCTCGCTGCATACTGGCGGCCGTGGTTTTTATCCACTTCAACTCGGGCAGTTATGATCAAAGATTTCTCGCACATCACGCTCAACTGCCGCGACTTGGTGCGGAGCGTGACCTTTTTCGAAACGCTCGGGCTCGAAGTCACTCGCAACGTCGGGGAGCTGAACAACGATGGCGTCGCCCGGGCATTCCAGCTGCCAGCCGGGCACCTGAAAGTGGTGCATTTGGCGCCGCCGGGCCGCACCGGCAACATGAAGATTGACCTTTGTGAGTGGCTGGAACCCCAACCAACGGGCACTCCCTATCCCACGCTTAACACGTTGGGCTGGGCCCGCCTCTGCCTCGTGGTAGATGATATCGACCAAACGGCGCAGACGCTGAAAGACAAAGGCCTGCTCTTCCTCAACGACATTCAGGCTTTTGGGCAGGGTGTGCGCTCGGTCTGCTTACACGACCCCGACGGGACCGTCGTCCAGCTTATTGAAGGTTTGTAACCCTTTTTCACTCTATTCCCTCTTTTCATGGAAAACGCTCTTTCCTCTGTCAGCGCTACTACCACGGTGCCTTATCCCGTCGCCTTCAACCATGTGGGCCTGAACGTGCCCGACCTAGATCAAGCCCTGGCGTGGTACCAGCGCATCTTTGGGTTTACGGTCTTGCTCGGCCCCTACGAAGTGGAAGGCAACGTGGGCTTACCGGGTCAGATTTACGTCGACATTGCCGGGCCTACCATGCGTCGCACGCGCGTGGCGCAGGTAGCTATGGGCAACGGTGTGGGGCTGGAGCTATTCCAGTTTCTAGACCCGGAAACCACGGCGCCCGCGCCTATTGCCGACATGTTTTACAAGCCCGGGCCGTGGCACCTGTCCTTCACCCACCCCGACGTGGAAGGCCTGCTGGCCGTGATTCTGGCCAACGGCGGCCGCCCCATCAGCCAGGTTTGGCGGCCCATCGAGGGCAAGGACGAATTCAAGCTCGTCTACTGCTACGACCCCTTCGGCAACGTGCTGGAGCTGTTTTCGCACAGCTACGAGCAGATGCTGGCCAACCGCGGCTAGGCTCCGCACCTCCTTTTTTTCGTCATCCACCCAAACGCTTCTCCGCTCATGGCTTCTCCGGATATCACTTAAGCGCGCAGCCGCCGCGTCACGCTGGCTGATTACCAGCACCGCTACCACCACGCCAACCTTACGCGCTCCGAGCCACTTCCGTCTCGTACGATTCGCCCGATTGGCAAATGAGAAGGGTATAGCCAGCTTCAGCGGCCACTTCCTACATACCCATAATGACCTTGGGAAAAAATGACGACATCATTTTCCGGGACCATTACGCCCAATGTGTTGGTCTCGCTTTTGAGCAGACTCACTGACAGCATGTTGCGCTGATAATCGAGGCGCTTGAGTAGTATAATAGAACGTCTGCAGTACTTATTACGCTTGGCCCCCTGGCTGGCCTAGATCGGTAACTGCTACACGGCTATCACCCAACTCCAGGCATAGCTCATCGATCAGGTGCCGCCGCAATATCTTGCTGTTTAAGCATCGTCTGCGCCCGGCTGCACGAAACGGGATAAGTTTGCCTCGGCTCAGCGATGGCTTGGTGGTAAAACGACCGAATCGTTGCTGTATCCCCGGCCAGCAGTGGCGTGTGGGCATATATTTCGGCCAGAAAATGCCGCGTCTTGGCATTCATAACAGCATCAGCCATCAAGTCCTTCAGCAGGGTACCAGCTTTGGTTAACCGTTTATCCTGCAACCGAGGCACTTGGAAGCCCGCCGGCAAACTAAACCAATAAGCCCACATCTGCCCCTGTTGGTGTTGATTCTAGGTGTTCTTCACCAGTTGCAGAGATACTTCAACCGCTGCCACGGCCAAGGCTGTGTCGCGCATCGTTACCCGATGACTTTCCAACAGATACGGCTGCATAGCCTGCTCAAACCCGACCTGGTCTATCCGGTCCATTAGCTGCTCCTGGCGCTGTAGCGAGTTGGCTTTCGCATAGGTTTCGTACGCAAAGGAGGGAGGGAACAGCTGCGCTATTTTTTGGAGACAGTAGCCTTTTAGTAACTCCTGCTTCAGGTTTATAGTGTACCTACGCCCAAAATCGTGAAAATTATAGACGTAAATGAGCCCTTGCTTTAAGTCGCTGATAATTGAGTACTGCGTGGAAAGGCTTCCCTCCTGATGAACCCGACTCAGGAGGTTCTCAAAGAAGGGCACCGATAAGGTGGAGGTGTTGGAGAGCAACTCGTCGCGGCAAAGACCTCGCCTTTCATGGCAGCGGAAACGACGGTGCAGGCTCGTAGTGAAGCGTTGGGGCCAAGCCAGCAGAGCATAAGGAAGGCGAGGAGCGTTTTCAAAAGGCAATCTGTCGCCTTGTCAGCCGCCACCACCTAGCCACCAAAATGCACCCGCAGCACGTGCCGCGTTACCGGGCCGGCCTCTACCGTGTAGTGCACCGCAAAGCCGTAGTAGCGGCAAATCTGCTCCACGATGGACAGTCCCAGGCCCGGCGAGTCAGACGCGGCGTGGCGCTTGCGGAAACGCTCGAAATATTGTGTTGGCCTGCCATCCAACACCGCCGGGCCGCTGTTGGCCACTTCCAGCTGCTGCGCATCTAGCAGCACCCGCAACTCCCCACCAGGCAGGTTATGCTTCACGGCGTTTTGCAGCAGGTTGCCCACCAGCGAGTCAGCCAAAGCGGCGTGCATGGCCAGCGTCGGAGCCTCGGCCAATACTACCTGCACGCGCAACTGCTTGGCTTCAATGAAGTCCTGAAGCTGGCTTATCTTTTCCTCCACCACAGCCGTCAGTGCCACCGGCTCCGTGACCACAAACTGGCGGTTCTCGATACGGCTCAGCAGCCCCAGCGCCTGGTGCAGGCGCGAGAGCCGTAGCGTGGCTCCGTACAGGTCCTGCACCAGCGGCGCGGTATCGGGGTCGGCGGCGGCGGGCAGCTGCATGAGCTGCTCCAAGCGGGCGCGCAAGATGGCCAGCGGGGTCTGGGTTTCGTGGGCCGCGTTTTCAGTGAACTCCTTAAGTGTCTGGTAGTCGGCCGCTACCCGCCGGGTGAGGTGGGTAAGCGCCTGGTTCAGTTCCGTGAACTCATCAATATGCGTAGTGGGGAGGGCCAAGGCCTGCGGCTGGTGCACCTGGTAGCCGCGCAACGCCGCTAGCGTGTGCTCAAACGGGGTCCAAATGCGGCGGGCCAGCCAGCGGTTCACCAGCACGCTGCCCGCCAGCAGTCCGCCCAGGCCCACCAGCAGCACTGTCAGCACCACCGTCAGCACATCCTCTGTTTCCACCAGCGACTTACGCAGCGTCACCCAGCGCGGCTGCCTGCCCACGGTTAGCTGGAACGTCAGTTCTCGATGGGGCACTAACTCCTGTTCTATGGGGTCGAGCAGCAGTGTGTCGCTCAACCCCAGCCGCCGGGGGCGGGTCAAGATAGTTAGCTGCTCATCGAAGGGCATAGTAGGTAAGCGCTGGGTGCGTTGCGCCCAGGTCGTCAGGGCGAGCCGGCGGTTGCTGAGCTGCTCGTCTACCTCGAGGCGCAGTTCCCTCCACAGACCCAAAAACAGCCCGCCGCTGGCCAGTAGAAATAATCCCAGCGTGAGGCCTACATACGTGCGGGTGGTATGGGTGAGCAGTTTCATGCGGCCAGCAGCTTGTAGCCTAGCCCATAGATGGTCTGGATGTAGTCGCCGGCACCGTGCTCGTGCAGCTTGCGGCGTAGGTTCTTCAAGTGGGTGTAGATAAAGTCCAGCGAATCGGCCGCGTCGGCGGCTTCCCCCCACAGGTGTTCGGCAATGGCCTCCTTGGTTAGCACCCGACCAGGGTTGGCCAGCAGATATAACAGCAGGTCGTATTCCTTGCGCGTGAGCGTGAGCAACTGCCCGTGCACCCACACCGCGGCCTCGTCGGGCCGTACTACCAGCTCCCGAAACACCAGCTGCGACTGCCCCTGAAAGTGGCGTCGCCGCAGTAGGGCCTTTACGCGGGCGTTCAGTTCGGAGAGGTGAAACGGCTTGGCTAGGTAGTCGTCGGCCCCCAGCTCCAGCCCGCGCACCTTGTCGTCTACGGCATCGCGGGCCGAAATAATCAGCACCCCAGCCGCCGAGGCGTCAGCCTTCAGGGTGCGCACCAATTCCAGGCCGTGGCCGTCGGGCAGTGTCAGGTCCACCAGCACGCAATCATACTCGTAAAGCTTGATTTTCTCGTACGCCTGGGCGTAGTCGGCCGCTATTTCGCATAGGTAGCCGTCCTGGCGCAGGTATTCGGCCAGGGCCTGGCGTAGCGGCGCTTCGTCTTCGACAATGAGGAGTTTCATGGGCTAGGCAAGTATACTGGTTTATGGGGCGGCGGTCGTAGAAGGAGTCGAAGTTATCGAGGCCCGCCACCAAATAGCCATTGGCCAGCCGCCACTCGCACAGGTGGGAGCCAATGAAGCCGGCGCAGCCGGTAGCAAGCACAGCCCGTGCGGCCGGAGCCAGCGCGCTGAGCAGGTCCGCCCCCGCTGTCTGGTGTCCGGCGCTGTTTACAGCTGCGGCCGCCACGTGACGCTCAGGCCGGCGGTGCCGCCGGGCCACACCACCGGTACGGCGTGCCAGCCCGTGAGGTGGGGCTGCCGGCCCCAGCGATTGCGGTGGGTGAGATAGCCTAGGTGGGCCGACAAAATGCCGAAGCCCGCGCCGGCCACTACGTCGCTCTGCCAGTGCTTGTTGTTGATCATGCGCAAGGCTGCCACGCTGGTGGCAATGGTGTAAGCCCCCACGCCGTACCATTGACTTTTGTCCCGAAATTCGGTGTGCACGATGCTGGCCGCCAGAAACGCTTGGGCCGTGTGCCCCGATGGAAACGAGAGGTTGTCGGAGCCGTCGGGCCGGGTCTCGCGCGTGAGCGTTTTCACAGCAAACACCGAGGATAGCATGATCAATTCGCTCTTGAGTACCACCAGGCCCACGTTCAGCCGGTCGTGCTTGCTTTCTACGCCCGACAACGCCACCAGCCCCAACTCGGCGTAGGGTGCGAAAATGAGCACGTTGTCGAGCGAGGTACGGTAGGTGGGAAACAGCCGGTGAATGTCGCGGTTGGCCTGCTGGTTGGTGTAGACGCCCCCGCCATTGAAGGTGTAGGCGCCGTAGCCGATGAGCACAGCTGGCACCGCTACTGCCTTCACCAGCTTGCTTTGGTACCATGGCTGCGTGGTGGGCGCCGGCACGCCCGCCGGATTTTCAAACTTGTGGGTAGTGTCCGCTGGCATCATTGGAGTGGGGCTGGTTTGGGCCTGCGCCGGCAACCAAGTGCAGCTCCACAAGGCCACCACTGACCCCAGGCGAAGGAGCAAAGCTCGGCTGTGCATGAAAGGTAGAAGTTGGGTTTTCGTAATCAAACCGTAACAATAGCCCCTGATTCTGAAGCAAATCTGATCAGGCGCGGCCATGATGCACGGTTAAGAATTTTCAGTTAACTGCCAAGCTCACTACGCACCCTTCCATCGACGCCCAAAGGGACTGATAGAAGCGGCATCTACCGCTTCCGCGAATTGGAGCAAGCCTTATCCTATTGACCGGGCGCTTGCCACCGCCAGTTCACCGATAGGTTCACTACGCGCCCTTCCACTGGTGCCCACAGGGGCCGGAATACAGGGTTGTCCAGCGGCGCCAGCACCACGGCTTCGCGGCGGGTCTGGCGGTAGTCGAGTACGTTTTCGGCGTTGAGCACTACCGCCCAAGGGCCGGTGCGGTAGCGCACCAGCGCCGCCACCAGCGGGTAGCCCGGCGTGGTTTCACCGTCGTCTAGGTACTGGCGGCCGGTGTACGAAGCTTCCACACCCGCGCCCCAGTGCTGGGAAAATTCCTGCACGAGCACGGCCGCCAGCTTGTGGCGGGCGGCCAGTGGTAGGCGCGGGTGCAGCGGGTCGTAGCGGCGGCGAGCGTCGGTAAGCACGTAGCCCACATACAGCTCGGTTTCGGCGGCTTCCAGGCGCACATACGTTTCCAACCCTTGGCTCACCACAGGCCGGGCCTGCGCCCGCCAGCTGAGCAGGCCGGTAGCCGCATCGGTTTCCAATACCGACGGCTGGTTGAGCCGGGTGTAAAAAAAGCCCTGGTTGAGCGTCAGATGCACAGCCGGCCCGAAGGCGTGGGTCCAGTTCACGTCCCCGTTCAGCCCCACCGACCGCTCGGCCGGCTGGCCGGCCACTGGCAGTACTTGCGGGTAGTCCCGCTCGTCCAACTCGTTGACGTAGGGCACGGGCGCGCGGTAGCCGGCGCCGCCGTTTAGGCGCACAGTCAGCGCCCGGGTGGCCTTGTACAGTATAGCCAGGCGTGGCAGCAGAAAATTGCCGTAGCGATTGTGGTGGTCGAGGCGCAGCCCAGCCTGCACGGTGAGCGGCGGCAGCAACTGCCAGTCGTCCTGGGCAAATGCCCCCACCGTGGCGTAGGTGTACGCGCTGCGCAGGGGCGTCTCGCTGCCGGTATCGGGCCGCAGCTGCTCGCCGGTCAGGTTCAGGCCGCCAACCAGCGTGTGGCGCCGGCCCAGCCGCCGCAGATAGCTGGCTTCGCTGAAGTAGGACAGCTGCCGGGCGTCAAACGTTACCGTGTTGGCGCGCACACGCCGGTTAAAGCTGCTGGCCGTGCCTTTCACCGTCAGGCTGCCCCCACGCAAACTGTCCTGGGTGTAGAGGGCGTCCAGGGTATGGCGTTGGAGCAGGTTGGTTACGAAGTACTCGTGGCCGGGGCCGGCGTCGGGGCCTTGGCGCAGGTGCAGCAGGTCGCCGCCGCGGCGGCTTTCGGCCGTGCCAGTGTAGCCCACGGCTAGCTGGCTGCGGCGGCTAGGGTACCAGAACAGGCGCGGGTGCACGGTTAGATTCAGCAGGCGCGGCACGTCCACGAACCCGTCGCCGTCCACGTCAACGGCCTGCTGGCGCGTGAAGCCGCCGTACAGCGTGTAGCCCAGACGCTGGCTGCGGGCCGCCGCAAAGCCGTTGACGTTGCTTTCGCGCAGAGTGCTCTGGTTCACCGTCAGGCTGTATTGCGGCGTGCCCAGCGTCGGCGTTTTACTCACCAGGTTCACTAGCCCCGCAATGGCGCCGCCACCATACAAAGTGCTCGATGAGCCTTTAATCAACTCAATCTGCCGCAAATCCAGGGGCGGAATCTGCAGAATGCCAAACCCGCCCGCCGCCCCGCCCAGCAGGGGTAGTCCGTCACGCAAAATCTGCGAATAGCGGCCTTGCAGACCCTGAATGCGCAGGTCGGCGTTGCCAGTAGTGGGCGAGGTGGGCTGAATTTGGGTGCCGGCAATGTCGCCGAGCAGCGAGGCGATGTTGCCGGGCTTGATGCCGTTCTCTTCCCGCATCTCCTCCTCACCCAACACTTCCACCCGCGTAGGCAAATCTTCTAGGCGCGAGTTAGTGCGCGTGGCCGTCACCAGCACTTCGGCTATCTGCTCGGCAGCTGGGGCCAGTTGCACGGCAAGCGGTACCCCCGCCGCTGGCAGCCGGACACGCTGCGGCCGGTAGCCTAGGGCCGTCACTGTCAGCACCGTGCCCACGGGCGGGGGCGGACTTAACACGGCCGCGCCAGTGACGTCGGTCTGAGCCCCGGTGCTGGTGCCAGGCACCCCCACGCTGGCGCCCACTAGCGGCTCCTGGGTAAGACTGTCGCGCACCACCACGCGCGTGGCGGGAGTCTGGGCCTGTCCTAACGTGCTCCCACTCCAAGCAACCAACAGAACCGTTAAACAGCAGCGCAAACGCGTAGTAAGAAAAAGCAGGGAGAAAGTGCGGTAGGGCATCAGTGAACGGATAGTTTCCGCAAGCTTACCGGTCAATTCTGAAGCAATTCAGGAGCTGGGCATAGGACTTCCCTGAAACGACAGGAGCAGAGGTGGAGCTGTCCTTGGGCAGGAGGTCATCTACCCCAACCGGACCAGCTCGCAGTCGAAAGCCAGCTTGTTCAGGCCGCCATCAGTGGTTTCGGACATGAAGCGCACGTGCGCTGAAGCAGGCCCGCGTGCTATAAGCTGAGGCGAAGCAGGCATGGAAGATGGCCTACTTATACCCGTTGCTTTTCATCCGCATTACTGCCCAGAATGCCTTACAGAATCATGAATGGGTGGCTCAGCGGTGGTCACTGAACGGTATTGTTTAGATCTTAAGTCGGCAAATGAAATATAGATAGTGGTATAAACTGTTGATTGATAATTTATCCTCTGGGCGGCGGTAAGAAAGGCTATATCCGTGCGGGTGCCCTTTCGAATTCGACCTCTTCAGCTTCCGCGTTGGATGCGTCGAGTAACACGTGGGTCCAGCCTTCGTGCTCGTCAAAATCGGGCGCTTGGCGACGACGGCGCATGGCTTCGAGCACCTTCTGGCTGAAGCTCCAGCAAGTGCCCTGGCGCAGGTCCAGCACCCGCGAGAGTTCCTGCGACGAGTAGTTGCCCTTGTGCGTGTAGATCAGGAATACCGCGTAAAAGGCCTTGATAATCGGAAACTTGCACTTCTGGAGCAGGGTGGAAGCCGTGGCCGATTCCACGTAGCGGCACTTCGTGCAGCGGCGCGAGTACGGCTCGCGTCCGTCGCAGCACTTCTCGTGGCCGCACTTGCGGCAGCGGTAGCCGTCGGCCCACTTCAGGTTGGCGAGGTATTGCAGGCAGGCGTCCTTGTCGGGATAGATCTGACTGAACTCGCCGAAGTCGACTTCTTTGGAAAGCACGCGGGCCGTTTTGACTTCCTGCAAGTCCCGCTGCAGCTCGGCGTTCAGCTTTTCGATGGCGGCGGATTGCAAGGCGAGCAAGCCGTTGGCTTGAAGCAGCTCCCGGTTTTGGGCCGCGATGGTGTCGCTCTGCTGACGCAGTTCCTCGGTGCGCTGGGCTACCAGTTCTTCCAGTTCGGAGTTGAGCTGATCCTTGAGTTCTTGGTTTTGGCGCAACTGCTCCACCAGCATGTCCTGGGCTTCATGTTTCTTGCGCAACTGCTTCACCAGCTTGGTTTGTGCTCGAAGGGTGGCGTCTTTGATGCCCTTGATCTTCTCGCCCAGGGCGTAGGAAAGCACCGCTACCTCAATCACAAACGCCACGTTCATGCTGTACACCGTGGCCGTATTGGTGAAGGTGTGAATGCCCAGCTTGCGCAGGATCAGGAAGCACACGCTCAACGCCACCAGCACGTGGGCCACCAGGAAGAAGCGCGCCGGTCGGAAGCCGCGCTGCCACACCCGCAGCGCAGCGTAGTAGATCATGCCATAAGGCAGCAGGTAAAACCAAAAGCCCCAGCCGGAATGCAGCCACAGCGTATCGAGCAGCAAAATGCCCACGCTGATCAGCACCACGCGCCGCACCCACTGGTCGTACTGTGGCAAGCGCTGCGGGGCATCCAGAAACTGGCGGGCGTAGTAGCTGAAGGTGAGCAGCAGCAGAATGGGCGAACCGGCAATGATGAGTTGGTTCAGGGCCGGAAAATCAGACCATATATATTGGAAGCCTAGGCCGTCTTCGGACAAGAACACTAGGCTGCAACTGAGTACGTAAAGCACATAGCGCAGGTAGGTTTGCTCGCCGATGAAGAGGTACAGGCACAGATTGTAGACCACCATGATCAGCAGCACACCGTAGAACGCACCCAGCAGGCCATATTCGGTCTGGAAATGCACGGCCAGCGGCTGCTCGGTGCGCAGGCGGCTCAGGAAGCTGGTTTTGGAATTGGAACTGAGCCGGAGGTAATAGATGTGCGCGCGGTCGGGCTCCAGGGGCAGCCGAAACAGAAAGTTCTTATAGGGAAACTTGCGCGAGGTCAGCCGCTGGTCGGCGCCGGTGTGAATGGCGCCGCGCTCGGAACTGGTGGCGGGGTAGAAAACGATGTCGTTGGTGTGCGAATCGAACAGCTCCAGGTACCAGTGCTGCGCCAAGGGGCCGCGCACCCGCACCACGAACCGTAGCCAGTAAGCGGCACCGGGCCGCTCCATGCTGCTGGGTCGTCGGTCGCCGCGCACGAAGCGGGCGGCGTGCTCGGGCTGCTGCACGTCGGCCAGGGTGAGCTGACCCGACGAGTCCTCCAGCACGCTGTATAGGTGCGGCTCGACAAACAGCTCCTCCAAGGCCGGGCTGACTTGCAGCGTATCGGTGGGGCGAGCGTAAGTTGGTGGGGTAGGTAGAAAAAGCAGCAACAGGCCGCAAAGCGTCAGGAAAGAACACCAAGCAGCCCGACGCGGTGGGTGGGGAGGGTTTACGAGCTTCATGGAGGCTTTAATGTACGAAAAGCGGCTTAACTAACCACCCGCGCCGCTGCTGGCCCCGGCCGGCACGAAGCGCAGCCAAGCCAGCTGGCTCACGGGGCTTTCCACGAACAGACGCAACGTATGCTGCCCAGCGGGCAGGGGAGGAGTGGTAAGCGAAACGGTAGTCCAGCCATTGCCGGGCGCTACGCTGACCGTGCCCAAATCCAACTGCCCCAGGCGCAGCGCCAAGCGGCCGGCAGCAGCGCTAGGCCGCAGGCGTAGCTCGGCCTTATAAGAACCAGCGGTGGTGACGTTCAGCGTATAAGTGAGCCACTCACCGACGGCCAATTCACTCACGGCAAACCTGGTGGTAGTTTCGGCGCTTGGGCTGATGTCCACGCCGTCGTTGCGGTAGGCACTGCCTTGGTTGGTCGGGGTCAGGTCGCGGTAATCGGTGCGGGTAGAGTAGCTATCGTGGTAGGCTACGCCGTCGCGGCCCAGGTCATAATCGGTGGCCATGATGGTACCCGGCACGGCCAGCGGCGCGAAAGGCGCGCGCATGTCAGCTGGGCGGGTGAGGGCGGTGAGTACGTCGCGGTTGACTTGGCAATTGGCGAACTGTACGTTGCGCAGCAGCGTCGCCCGACCTTCGGGGGTGAGAATGCTGCCGTAGGGCGCCACCCGCAGCAGGCCCGCGGCGGAGTCTACGCGCTTGATGTTCCAGTGGCACCAGCCGATGCCCAGGCCATTGAGGCCCTGCACGGCGGTGGCAAACCAGTCGTTGGAGTTTTCGCCCGTTTCGCCCACCCACACCGGCACCTGCCACCGCTCCCGGAAAGCCGCCAGGTTGCGCAATAGGTTAATCTGGTTGGGATTTGGATCGGCGGCTTCCGGCGTATTAGAGCACCAGTAGCGGTGAGCGTTGTAAACCAGGTTCGTTTTGTCGCGAACTGCTAGCTTATCCGGCGTGAGGTTGGTGTACTCGTTGCCGTAGCCATTGCCTTCCAGCATCAGCAAGTGCTTGTCGCCCTGGGCGCGCACGACGTCGATCAAGCGGCTGTACAGCACATTCAATTCTTGATTGTTAGCTGATAAACCATTGGCTGGATTGAGGTTATGTGGCTCATTGATGAAGTCGTACATAGCAATGGCCGGCTCGGTGCGGTAGCGAGCTGCCAGCCGTTCCCACAAGCGCACGGTGAGGTCTTGGTAGATCAGACGGCCCTTAGCGTCGCGGCGCTTCCATAAGTCCAGCGGGCGGAAGTTGTCGTTGATGTTGCGGTCGGTGCCCTGGCCGCCAGGGGCGGCGTGCAGATCCAGCACGACGTACATGTTGTTGGCCGCGCACCACTGCACCACTTGGTCGATGAAGCGGAAGCCGTCGAGCTTTTTGGGGTCGTTGAATAGCGTGTTCTGGTCGTACCAGGTGCTGAGCTGCTGCACGTAGGCGTCGAGCTGCTGCGGGTTGTTTGGCGCGCGGGTAACCGCCGTGCGGGCGCGGCGCTGCTCGGCGGTCAGAAACAAATCATAGTGGAATGGCAGGCGGACACAGTTGAAGCCTTGTCGGGCTAGAAAATCGATATCGGCCTTGGTAATGAACTGGCGGCGGTATTGGCGGTAAAATTCCTCCACCTCCGCCTCGGGCATGGTGCGCAGCAAGCCTTGCTGAATGCGCCACTGGCTGTTGAGCGTGTCGGTGCCAAGAATGTAGCTTTCCTGAAGCAGCCAGCCGCCCACGTTGTAGCCCCGCAGCACCACCTCGCGCCCAGCCGCGTCGCGGATGCGCGGGCCATCGGCTCGTAACATGCTCAGGCGCTGGGCTACTGCCAAGTGGGGCCACGCACCCGCAAAAGTCAGCAGCAGGCATAGGCTACTGAGGCAAACACGCAGCTGACAACGCCGTAAAATCGGCCGCTCTCGGTAATTCATAAAGCAAGGAAGTTGAAGGCCAGCCGAGCAGCTAGCAAAAAAACAGACCGAAAAACTGGTGGCCTTTACTTGCGTAGGAGTCGCAAAGGCTTGGATTACTGTTTGGTAAACGGCAGCATTACAGCTGCGTGCCCCGCTGCCTTGGATCAAGAGAAGTACATTCGGGCAAGCGCGGATAATTCAAATTCAGTACCCGACTTACTTGTGGCGCGACTACGGCGTGGAATTCGGTGATGAGGCGGGCGCTACGGCCACGGTTTTGGAATAGGTGGCTTTGGGGCAGTCGTTGACCTTCACCGTCACGGCTACGGGGCCGCTGGTGGCCGCGGCTCCCCAGTTCACCCGCACGGCATTGGTGCCCTGGCCGCTCACGATGGTAGCGCCCGTCGGCACTGACCACGAGTAGCGCGCCCCGCTGACGGCATCGAGCTGGTACGTCTGGTTTTGGTCGCCGCGGTGCACTTGGTCGGCGCCTAGCACGGCGTGGTTATAGGTGCCTTGGTACACCCGCACGTAATCGATTTGGGTAACTACGGGGTAGTCGGTAGCCGCGGGACTCTGGCCCAGGCCGGTAAAATCCGTTTTTGGCCCGCCTACCGCCGTGTTCAGAATCACGTAGAAGTTGCCGTTGTTGAACGGCCAGGCATTGCCCGTAGTCGTTTGGGGCGAAGCCGAGTGGAATAGGTTACCGTCGACAAACCACTGGATCTGATTCGGGCTCCATTCCACGGCGTACACGTGAAAATCCTGGGATAAGTCGACCGGCGCGGTGTAGTCTTTGCTGGTGTAGTGCCAGCCCTTGGCGTCGTAGTGAATGGTGCCGCCGACGGTTTTG
Organism: Hymenobacter sp. M1-2; assembly: GCF_057808495.1. Lineage (NCBI taxonomy): Bacteria > Pseudomonadati > Bacteroidota > Cytophagia > Cytophagales > Hymenobacteraceae > Hymenobacter > Hymenobacter sp. M1-2. The sequence goes on along the minus strand of NZ_JBTYZO010000009.1, from coordinate 119,224 downwards.
GGGTTCTTGTGCTTGGCTTCCAGGATGTCGATTTCGCCGGTGCCGGGCCACTTATTGGGGTCAGGTAGCATCCAGAAGGCCGGCCACACGCCCTGCGCGGAGGGCAGCTTGATGCGCGCCTCCACGCGGCCGTACCGGAAGGTTTGTAAGCCCGCCGTGGCCGGGTTTTTCGACAGCAGCTTGGCTGACGTGTAGTTGTAGGTGCGCCCGTTTTGCGTTGAGTTTTCGGCGCGCGTGGTGATGGTCAGGTAGCCACTTGCTACGGCAGCGTTAGCGGTCCGGTATACTTGCTGTTCGTTGTTGCCGAAGTTGCAAAGGCCCGTTTCGCAGCCGTCGCCGTCGTACACTTGCCACTGGCTTAGGTTGCCGGGCGTGTCAAACTCATCGGACCAGACGAGTTTGTTGCACTGGGCCTGGGCGGTGACGGGCAGCAGCCAGCTTGCGCAAGCCATTGCCAGGATTCCGGCCCAGCTGGCAAGCCATCGGCCCAGGATTGTAGACGATGAATCCATGTGCGGTGAATTTGGGTGGGAAGGCGAAGCCAGTGGCCGCAGCGGGCTACGGCAGGAGCGGATGCGGTAAGCAAAGAGTGCTGGTCTCGGCACAGAGCCGTCACGGGTGCACATGGCGCCGCCCGGCGAAAAGTATTAGCCGGCGAAAACTCAGGCTCGACCAATACCAGCAGTAGCGGAGTCACCAAAGATATCGTTGTGTTTTATTGGAAACAAGTCAAAAAACCTCATTTGGTGCGCTATAAAGCCATTTTTGCGCTTAGCTACCGACTCATCCACACGCTTACAACACACGTTGATACTCCGTATTTTTCGCTGAAAAGCGCAATCAGCCGCTTGCTTTTCGGGAACCGCGACGGATAAAAAACAAGCTCGATAGGTAGGACAAATCGAAATATTCCGGCTTGGTTCCTGCTACCTTTCCGCCTTCTACCACCGCCTTTGCTCTACCTAATGCCCTCGTTCTGGTCTTGGTGTGCCGTGTTGCTGTTGTTAGGCTTAGGCATGGTGTACAGCGTGCGAAGCGGCAAACTCACGCTGCCAGCCGCGGGCACGGGCGGGCTGTTGGGGCTGCTGCTTTTTCTGGGCGCTGGCTGGGTTGGCGTGACGCTGTTGAGCCTGTTTTTCCTGCTGGGTTCGGCGGCTTCGGCGTGGCAGCGGGAAACGAAACAGCGCCTGGGCCTGGCCGAAGCCAACCAGGGTCGGCGCCAGGCTTCCCAAGTTTTGGCCAATGCCGGCGTAGCGGCCGCGGCGGGCCTGGGCAGTTGGACCGATCCGGCGCACGCAACTTTCTTTCACCTGCTGCTGGCCGGTAGTCTGGCAGCGGCCACGGCGGATACGCTCTCGTCGGAGTTGGGCAACATCTACGGCCGCCGGTATTATAACATCCTGACGCTGCGGCCCGACACGCGCGGGCGCGACGGCGTGGTAAGCGTGGAAGGCACGGCGCTGGGCTTCGCGGGCAGCGTCCTGGTTGCGGCTGTGTACAGCGTGGGCTTCGGTGAGTATCATGGCTTTTGGTGGGTGGCGCTGGCGGGTGCGGCCGGTAACCTGGCTGATTCCGTGCTGGGCGCCACGCTGGAACGCCGCGGCACCTTATCGAACGACGCGGTAAATACGCTGGGCACACTTACTGGCGCAGCCGCAGCGGCCTTGGGCTACGCTTGGGGCTGAGGGTATATAAGCTGCCAAAGGTCCTGGCGTGCTGCAAACCAAACTGTGGAAAGCAGCCGCAGCGGCTAAAGCTGGTCCCAGAAGATGATGCGGCCATCCTGCTGATGCACAAACTTGACGCCGCCGTCCTGCGACACAACTACGGCGAGGCTATCTGGGTCGGCGAGGCACTGCCGGTAGGCGGCCCGGTGGCGCGTGCCGCCGCTGTCGGCCGGTTCGGCCCGCACGGCGGTGGCCTCCAGGTCCAGCGCCCGGTACACGTGGTCGGTGGGAATGTGTGGCGCGTGAATCTCCACGCCGAAACCCACAATTTCCAGCCGTTTGGTAAGCACCAAAGCGCCGTCCACGGCCATAAGATCAGCCAGCAAATCAGCGAAGCGCTCAAGCTCGGTGGTCAGGGCCAGCACTTGCGCGTCGTGAGAGGCTTGAAACCGCGCCCAGTTGACTTCGCCCAGCCCGGCCAGCCGCCCGATGAGCGCAAAAAGCAGCGTTGCGAAGCGGCTTTGCGCACCCAACGGTTGCATGTGGTACTTCGGTCGCAGCACGCCAGCCGGTCCCACGCGCTCGGCCACGCCCTCGTCGGGAATGAAAACCAGTAGCCCGCCGTGCCCGGCGGCTCGCACCCGCGCAATGACACGGTGCTGCACGTGCTGGCCGATCTGCACAATCAAATCGTTCTGAACGGGCAAAGCCGCCAGCTTGGTGCGCATTTCTTCCTGGGCAAACTGCTCGGCCGCCGCAAACCGACCGCGGCTCCAGGCCGCCGGAAATTGCACGAACCCGTGACCATCCACACGGCCTTGTTGCAGCATCAGCACCAAGCTGGAGCCGCAAAAGAACGCCAGGCGGCCCGGCCCGAGCAAATGGACCAGCAGGGCCGGAGGCGCCCCATCGGGCGAGGGGTGCAGGCTAGGTTGCCGCGGGTCTTCCTGGTGGGTAGCGCAGAGCATGCCCCACATCTGCAGGCGACCGTCGGCAGCTTGCTCCACGGCCAGCGTGTTGTAAGCTCCCTGCACCGTAGGGCTGAGTCGGCGCAGTTCCTGCTCGGTGTAGGGGCGGGCCGTCGAGAAGGCCAGTAGGTGGCTGCTCAGACCCGTCAGGATGGGCTGCAGCGCGGCCGCCGATGCCAGCACCAGGCGCCCGGTGACCGGGCGCCCTTCTTCGCTGAGCAGACTGGCTTGGTAAGCAACAGAAATAAATTGCGTCAGCGCGGCTTGCGCGGGCAGGGCCGGGGCTGTGGCAGGCCACCGTTGGTGCAGCGCGACGGCCAGCTCGTTTGGATAATACGCGGTGGTCATAAGCACAAGGAGTCGTTCATGTTGCTGGCGAGAAGCTCGGGTACTGTCTAAGCTCAGCAGAGGGCGCCGAAGGTTACTGAACCTAATGCCCGGCGGCAAGATACCCACCAGGCGTTATTGAGCCATGCGTGGGGCCGCACCATGGGGGCTAGGCAGATAACGAAGTAGAACTGCCGTGCCGGGGTGTACGGGTGCTGTGGGTGGCGATGCAGCCGAGTAGCTGGGTTCGGTCGGGCGCGTGGCCGCCACCGCAGCAATGCCGCACATGTTCATGGATTTGCTCTGAAGCGAAGCTAAAAAGGGGGATGTATGACCATTTAGATAGAATCATTCATAAATTATATGATATTTTTTTGGTTGTTTTTTACGTGCTGCATCCTCACCTGTAAGAGAGCAAATGTGACCTTGTAACAAGCATAAAGGGTGGAGTTAGCGTGTGCAGTAAGCGTATAACGCACTTGTGCAGTAAAGTAAAAAACCTTCTTTACAGGTAGTAAAGAAGGTTTTTACTGTTGCTTTTCCGAAAAAAGCTAAGATATATTTGGGTAACAACCCGGCCTCAAATCCTGAGGTTCCGACGCTACTGCTTAATCAAGTAGCACCCTGGTGACAGTACAGCTCTCAATCAGTACTGTCCAAATACTTCTGCCCTACTCGCTACCCTTTCACCTCGGCTCGCGGCCGAGGCGGTGCTTGGGTTTCGTGCCTTCCACCTGTGGTCTACCCTCGTTAGCCGTACGGCGCGAGGCAGCCGCTGGCTCTTTTCCCCTAATTCCCACACATTACATGCATCCAAACATCTACACTCGGACATTGGGCCGAACACTTTGGGTTGCGGTTTGCGGCGTGCCGGTGATTCCGGCTCTTGCTGCGGTGCCACTAGCCACTGCAGTGCCCACCGAACGCCTAACCTTGGCCGATGTGCCAGTTTCCGGGCGAGTTACCCAGAGTAACGGCGAGCCGCTACCGGGAGTAACCGTAATAGTAAAAGGCTCCACTCTAGGCACCAGCTCCAACACGGACGGGGCTTTTGCGCTGAGCGTGCCCGAGGGCAGTACGTTGGTGTTCAGCAGCGTGGGCTTCTTGAGCAAAGAAGTAGCGGTAAGCGGGGCTAACCCCAACCTGAACGTAACGCTGCAAACCGACGCCAAAGCACTGGGCGAAGTGGTAGTAGTGGGCTACGGTACCCAGGAGCGCGGCAGCGTGACGGGCGCCGTGTCGTCGGTTTCGGGGCGGGACATTACCACGCAGCCGGTGGCCGATGCTACGCAGGCTTTGCAGGGCCGGGCGGCGGGCGTGACGGTAACGTCGAACGGCGGGGCACCGGGCGGCGCGGCGGGTACTTCTATTCGGGTGCGCGGTATCACTTCGGCCGGCAACAACAACCCGCTGTACGTGATAGACGGCTTTCCGCTGCCCGAAGGCGGCGAAAACCAGTTGAACGCCATCAGCCCGAACGACATCGAAACCATTGACATTCTAAAGGACGCTTCGGCCACGGCCATTTACGGCGTGCGGGCGGCCAACGGCGTCGTAATCATCACGACGAAGCGCGGCAAAGCGGGCATCACTTCCATCAACCTCGATGCCTACCGGGGCGTGCAGCAGGTGTGGCGGAAGCTCAATTTGCTCAACGCCGAGGAATACGCCGTCATCAACAACGAGAACCGTCTGGCAGCCGGGCAGGCCATCGTGGTGGACCGCCTGCGCGACCCAGGCGCCCTGGGCGAAGGCACCGATTGGCAGGACGAAGTGTTCCGCCGGGCCGCTATCCAGAACTACTCACTCTCGGCGACGGGCGGCAGCGACAAAGCGCGCTACGCCGTGTCGGGCACGTACTTCCAGCAGGACGGCACCGTTATCGGTTCGCAGTTCGAGCGGTTCACGCTGCGCGCCAACGGCGACTTGCAGCTGAACAAGGTGCTGAAAGTGGGCAACAGCATTTCGCTCACGCACCTCAACGACCGCCAAATCAACTCCGGCGGCGGCACCGAGGGCGACCGGAACAACGAGTACGGCGCCATCCAGCAGGCGCTGCGCATTCCGGCCATCATTCCCGTGTACCGCCCCGACGGCTACTACTACGAGCCGCGCGGGCAGCAAGACAATTTCGTGGAGGAGAACCCGCTGGCAGCAGCCACGCTCAACAACCAGAAGTTTGTTCGTAACCGGGCGCTGACCACCTTCTTTGCCGAAATAGAACCTCTGCAAGGGTTGCGCTTCCGCACCAACGTCGGCGCTGATCTGATCTTCGACAACTTCAACTCCTTCCGGCCCTTTGTGCCCGAGTTGAAGGTTGGCAACGAGACTTTTACCACCCGCTACAGCCTAGCCGGGGCCTCAGCCACCTCGAATTACAACACGAGCTACCTGATCGAAAATACGGTCACCTACGAGCACCTGTTTGCCGAGAAGCACCAGCTGACGGTGCTGCTCGGGCAGTCGGGGCAGCGCATTAACAAGCAAAACGTGGAAGCCTACCGCACGGGCTACTTGCGCAACGACTTGCAGGTAATCAACTCCGGCCCGATCAACACGCAGCTGTCCAACGCCGGCACCATCGAGGCCAAGCAGGGCCTGGCCAGCTACTTCGGCCGGATCAACTACGAGTTTGCGGGCAAATACTTGTTCCAGGCCATTGCCCGCTACGACGGGGTAAGCGCCTTTCCGCCCGGCGAGAAGTTTGGTTTCTTCCCCGGCGTGTCGGCCGGCTGGCGCGTCTCGGAAGAGGACTTCCTGGCCAATAACCCCGTCATCAGCAACCTGAAGCTGCGGGTTGGTTACGGCAAAGTGGGCAACCCCAACAACGCCGGGCGTTTCGCTTACCTCTTCGCCATCAACTCGAGCATCCAGTACCCATTTGGCCCAACTGGTACCATCCAGACCGGCGCGGCTCCCACGCGCCTGGCCAACCCGGATCTGCGCTGGGAAACCAACAACCAAACGAACATCGGCATCGACCTGGGCTTCCTCGACAACCGCTTCGAGGCCACCATCGACTTGTACCAGCGCAAGTCGCCGAACCTGATTGCGCCGGTGCCGGTGTCGTTGGTATCGGGCACGTACGAAAGCGTAAATCGCAACGCGGCTTCGGCCTACAACCGCGGTGTGGACATCTCCCTCACCTCGCGTAACGTGCGGGGCGGCGGCCAGGACCTGAATTGGACTACCACGCTGAACGTGTCGGCATTCAAGACCGAGTTGGAGTCGCTGGGCGTGGGGCGGCCGTACAACGGCCTGAGCACCCTGAACGGCGTCATCGTCCGCTACGACAAAGGCGAGCCCTTCGGTGCGTTTTATGGGTTTGTGGCCGATGGTCTGTTCCAGACGCCGGAAGACGTGAGCAGCCACGCCACCCAGAGCGGCGCCGCCCCCGGCGACATTCGCTTCCGCGACATCAGCGGCCCAGAAGGCGTGCCCGACGGCGTTATCAACGCCGACGACCGCACCTACATCGGCAACCCCAACCCTGACTTCACTTACGGGCTGAACAACACCGTGACGTGGAAGGGCTTCGATCTGAACGTGTTTGTGCAGGGCTCCCAGGGCAACGACATCTTCAATCAGAACCGCTACATTCTGGAAAGCCCGCTCTACGGCAACAGCAGTGGCAGCACCCGCGTGCTGGACCGCTGGACCGGCCCCGGCACCAGCACCGACGTGCCGCGCGCCATTGCCGGCGACCCCAACCAGAACCTGCGCGTGTCGAGCTACTTCGTAGAGGACGGCTCTTACCTGCGCATCAAGACGCTGACGCTGGGTTACTCCCTGCCCCAGCAGCTCAGCAGCCGCATTGCTGCCAAGCAGCTGCGCGTGTACGTGAGTGCCCAGAACCTGCTGACGCTGACTGATTACAGTGGCTACGACCCCGAAGTGGGCAGCCGCGGCGTCGATCTGGGTGTGTACCCGCAGCCGCGCACGTTCCTGGCCGGCCTCAATGTTGGGTTTTAGTTGAGAGTTATTCGTTGTCAGTCGCCGGTATTCAGGCCTTGAACAGGCGCATCACTAACAACTGACAACCAACAACCCGATGACTACCCAACAACTATCAACCAACAACTGACAACCCCCCATGTCGACTTTGACTAAGTACACATACCGAGCTTGGCTGCTGACCTTGGGTCTGCTGGCCGGCTGCGGCGAGAAGTTCCTGGAAGAAACGCCCACCGACCAGGTAACCGACGCGAACTTCTACAAAACCACCACCGACGCCATTCAGGCCACCAACGCCGTTTACAGCGAACTGGGCAAGGGCGGCCAGTACAACTACGCCCTCTGGGGGATCGGCGACATCGGCTCCGACCTCTCGACCACCGGCGGTGGGGGCGGCGGCGACGGTATCGAACAGCAGCAGCTCGACAACTTCAACATCCCGGCCACCAACCCGCTGACCACGCGCCTGTGGGGCGGCAGCTATATTGGCATCGGCCGCGCCAACGTCGTGCTCCAGAAAGTGCCGGCCATGAGCATCGACCCGGCCATTCAACAGCGCAGCATCGGGGAGGCCGAGTTTCTGCGGGCCAAGTACTACTTCGATTTAGTACGAGCCTTCGGCGACGTGCCGCTGATAACTACGCCGCCCGCCACGCTGGAGCAGGTGAACATTCCGCGCACGCCAGCCGCGCAGGTTTACGAGCAAATCGTGGCTGACCTGACCGATGCCATCACCAAGCTGCCGCCCTCGTACAGCGGCGACGACATTGGGCGGGCTACCAAGTGGTCGGCGACGGGGCTACTGGCCAAGGTGTATCTCACGCAGGACAACATGGCCGGCGCAGCCCAACGCGCCCGCGAGGTGATTTCGCAGAGCGGCAAGTCCCTGTGGGCTGATTACGCCGATAACTTTAAAGTATCCACCGAAAACGGCAAGGAGTCGCTGTTCGAGGTGCAGTACATCTCGGGCCGCAACCAGTACATCTTCGACGGGCTTGGTTTCGTCGGCAACGAATTCTTCGGGCCGCGAGGCCAGGGCGTCGTGCCGCAGGGTGGCTACGGGTTCAACATCCCCGAGGCCGACTTCGTGGCCGGTTACGAAGCCGGCGACAAGCGCCGCGACGTGACCATCTGGAAGCCCGGCGACGCATATCCCGACGGTCGTACGCAGCCGGCGTCGTTGCCCGGCTCACCCAACGGCTACGGCGTAAAGAAGTGGTTTGTGGGCAAGGTGAACACCAACATCTGGGACTCGGAGCTGAACATTCCGGTGCTGCGCCTGGCCGAGATGTACCTGATCCTGGCGGAAGCCGTGGGTCCGACCACCGAAGGCCTGGAAGCCATCAACAAGGTGCGCCGCCGCGCGTTCGGCCTGCCCATCGACGCGCCCAGCGCCCGCGACATTGCGCCCGGCATCAGCGCGGCGGCCTTCAAGACGGCCGTCATCCGGGAGCGGAAGTACGAGCTGGCCTTCGAGATGGACCGGTGGTTTGACATGAAGCGCACGGGCGAGCTGCTGACCTCGCCGCAACTCATCGCCAAGGGCGTGAAGCCCTTCAACGTGCTGCTGCCCATTCCGCAAACGGAGCGCGACGTGAACTCCAATCTGACGCAAAATCCCGGCTACTAACCAGAAGTGAGAGGAGCGGCACGAAAAGGCAAGCCGCGGCGGGCTTGGGACTGTGGGAAAATGCTCTTATCGTCCGCCGCAAAGTTTTGACTGCGCGTGTCGCTCCTCTCGTTTCTCGCTCCCGACTTTTCCTCCTCCCTGCATTCTCATGAAAAACCTCATACGCTTCGCTTGCCTGGGTCTGCTGACCACCGCGCTGCTGCCGTCGTGCGACATCGAAGACGACGACAACAAGCTGGAAGGGCCCGTGCCGCAAGCCAATTTCACCTTCCAAGCCAATACCACGCAGTTTCCGACAGTGGTGCGCTTCACGAGCACCAGCCAGAATGGCTTCCTGAACCAGTGGATTTTTGGCGACAACTCCCTGGGCTCCGGCGATACCACGCGGCACACCTACACGCGGCCCGGCGCTTACCAAGTGGAGCTGATTACGGCTGGCCGCGGTGGTACTGGCATTTCGGCCAAGCAAACGGTGAATGTGCCCGATGCCTGCTCCAACGCGGCTTTCGGCAAGCTGGTAGACTGTGCCGGCAGCGGCACGCGAGTGTGGTCGTTGGCCAACGCGCCGGGCTCCATCGTGCGCGAAACGGCCACCGGTACGCAGCTCTCGTCCTCGACCACGCTGCAGCCCTGCCAGCTCGACGACCAGTTTTCGTTCAGCAACGGCTTTACGCTCAACTATGAAAGCGCGGGCCAGACGTTCCAAAACGGCACCTGCGGCGCCCCGCGCAACCATTCCGGCAACTTTGTATTTCGGCCCAACAGCGGCGGCAATCCGCAGATTGTGCTCAAGGGCAAGGGCGCCTTCATCGGCGTGCCCGATTCGGTGGTGAACAAAACCTACGACATTCTGGAAGCCACCGACACCCGCCTGCGCCTGCGCGGCACCAACCCCGACGGCACGCGCACCATCGTCACGCTGGCGCCCTTCGATGCTACGGCGCCGATCAAGCTGCTACTGACGGGCGGCTCGTCGCGCACCTGGGTGCTGGATAATGCCGCCGACGCGCCGATTACGGTGGGCACCGAGGCCAACCCCAAGGAGTACTTTGCGGGTGCGGCCCCTAACTCCCTGCCGGGCTGCCAGGCCGATGACGAATACACGTTTACGACGGCCAACGTTTTCACCTACGATGCCAAAGCCGAAACGCTGGTAGCGCCCGCTCAAACCTGCCAGGCTCCCCGTTCGGGCACTTCGCCCTTTGTGTTCGGGCCGGCGGCCGGCGCGGGGTTGGCGCAGTTTACCCTCACACAGGCCAGCGCCTTCATCGGTGCCACCGATGCCTCGCCCACCGAGCGGGTGTACCGCATCCTGTCCATTGACAACCGGAAGATGACCATCCGGGCGGGCAGCGGCCAGAATAACGGGACGGTATTTGACATCAAGCTGGTGGTGAAGTAGATCACCTCATTCATTTAGCTTACTTGCCTGTTGATGAAAAGCAAACTTGCAGCCGGCGTGCGCAACAACTGGTTCGGGGTCGGCTTGCTGCTGACCCTGGGCCTGGCCTCGTCGTGCACCGAAGAGAAAAAGAAGGACATTCCCGCCCCGACGCCCCCACCACCCACGGCACCGGTGGTGAACGAAGAAGCGCGCGACTTCAGCCAGTACACCACCGAGGTGTGGGCCGACGAATTCAACAGCGGCACCCTAGACCAAACCAAGTGGACGTACGAGCAGGGCGGCGGCGGCTGGGGCAACAACGAGCTGCAGGCTTACACCAACTCCACCGACAACGCCTTCCTGAGCGGCGGCAACCTCGTGATTCAGGCCCGGCGCCAGCAGTCCGGCAACAACGCCTACACCTCGGCGCGCCTCATCACCAAGGGCAAGCAGAGCTTCCGCTACGGCCGCATCGATGTGCGCGCCAAAGTACCCAAGGGCAAGGGCGTGTGGCCCGCCATCTGGATGCTGGGCGCCGACATCGACCAGCGCAACTGGCCCATCTGCGGCGAAATCGACATCATGGAGCTACGCGGCAGCCGCCCCAAGGAGTTGATATCGACCATGCACTTCGGCAACAGCACCGCCGATCATCGGTACAAAGGCACTACGGAAGTGCTTAGCGAGGACCTGTCGAACGACTTCCACGTCTTCACCATCATTCGTAGCAAGGACCTGCTGCGCTTCTACCTCGATGGCCGGCAATACTACGCCTTAACCGGCAGCGACGCCAATCCGTTTCCGTTCAACAACCCATTTTTCATCATCCTGAACGTGGCCGTGGGCGGTGATTTCGACGGCGACCCGGACGCCTCCACCGTGTTTCCGCAGCAGATGCAAGTGGATTACGTGCGGCACTACGAGTACCGGTAAATGAGCTTGCTGCCCGCGCACGAGGGGATGGGAACCTAAATAAATGCGAAGGCAGATTTTCCGCGCTGCCGTTCGGTTGTTGCGGAACACACAAGGGCTGGTTTGCCGGTTGGGGGCGGGCCGGCTCTTCGTGGCTTTGGGCGAAGCGGTTTCCGCATCGCATCCATACAGGGTCACGTAGGGTCACGCTCGGTTTGTCGAGTTGGTCATCAATGCGTCTGGGGCCATGAGAAATCAGGCAAACACAGGTAACTCGAGTTGATCGATTTGTGCCTCGGCTTTCTGCGTGTTTTCCGCCGCGTTGAACAGGAGCCCGGAAGCCTCAATGAACTGCACGTGTTCAATGCCTAGCGTCCGCCATATAAACGTGGCGTACGGCGTGGCGAAATCCCTATCGCTGCCCAGGCCGGTGCCCGCACTCGTGTAGACGATGTAAATGCTGCGGGCGCGGAGCTTGCCGTGTGTAACGCCGTCGATATACTCAAACGTCACGCCGGGGCGATTAATCTGGTCGATGTACGCTTTGAACGTGGAGGGCACGGTCCAATTGTACACGGGCAAGCCAAGCACCACGAGGTCGGCCGCCAGCAGTTCGGCCACCATTTCGTCGGAGAGCTGCGTGGCGGCTTGCATGGCCGGAGTTGGGTTTTGCGCGGAGTACAAAATGCCGTTAACGTGCGCCTCGTTCGGCACCGGCACGCTTACTGCCAAATCGCGGGTCGTCACATGGGCATCGGGATATTCTTCCAGCAGCCGCGCCATCAGGTGGTCGGTTAGGTGCCGGGACACGCTATCAGCATAGCGCGGGCTGCTGTCGAGGCGCAGAATTTCGAGGGGTTGAGTGCGGGAGTCGTTCATGAAAAAAGGGTTGAAGGGGGTGATTGCTTGTTGATTAAGAAAGGAGCACGAGTTTGCCCGTGCTTTGGCGGCTATCGAGCCAATGGTGAGCTTCCGCGGCTTGCGCCAGCGGCAGAGCCTGGTCGAGGTGCATCCGGAGCTGGCCGCTGGCCACGCCGCCGAACAAGGCCCCGTAGGCTTCTTGCATGAACGACGGCTGCCCCGAGTATCCGCCCACGTAGAAACCGCGCACCGATTGATTGGGAAGAGTCAGCTGCCAGGTGTCGAGTCCGGTGGGCTGGCCGCTGGCGTTGCCGTAGTTAACAATCCGGCCGAACGGTTCATGGACTAGCAGAGGAAAGACTAACGCACAATCCGGCGTGGACGAGAAGAAAAACCAAGGGTTGAACCCCTCAAGCCGCCGACTGCTCGGCGATGAGACCGTCGAGGTTGCGGTCCAGCAAAAAGCCGAGCGGATAGCCGGGATAACGCGTGGTGAGGCGGTGTTTAAGCTGTTCCCGGTGCTCAGCCGTGGTAGCCTGACCCCGCGCGATGGCATCTTTGACCAGCTTGCGGCAAAACAGCAGGTAGGCCAGGTACTCGCCGAAAATGCCCGTGCCGCCCGCCCCGCCGTGCCCGCCAAAAACGGTGTCGGCGTCGGCGTAAGTGGTCATGCAGAACTCTATTTGCTGGACCCACGCCTGGGAATGCCCTTCGCCAAGCCAAGGATGCACGCGGTTATACACGACATCGGCCGCAAACAAGGCGTGGTAAGTGGGCAGGTGCAGCACCGTCATGTCGGTGGTTTCGCCCAGGCCTAGCTCCTGCACCTGGAACGTTACGCCGTCTACGGTCAGAGCCTGGCCCGACGCCACGCGGTGGGTCGGCGTGACCATATAGTCAGCGTAATCGTCGCCAAACATCGGCTTCCACAACGCCCGCCGTTCGGCGTCCAGTTGCTGCATGGCCTCGATGGCAGCCTGCGTGGCATAGATGGGAACGGTGGGGTTGGCACCCGTCAGGACCTCCAGCCCGCTGTAGTGGTCGGGATGCGAGTGGGTAATGAAAATACCCAAGACGGGCTTGCCGATGGCCTCAGCCAGTGCCTTGAACTGCCGGGCTTCGGAACGAAGGAACTGCGCATCAATCAGAAAGACGCCGTTGGGCGTTTCAACGGCATAGGAATTAACGGCCAGCCCCTGCTCGGTGGCATGGTGGGCGTGGACGACCAGTGACGGCGCGCCGTCAGGGGCGGTAAGTACAGTTGTCGTGGAGGGCATGGTGGGTTGGAAAACAAGTTGCGTCGGGAATGAGCAAGGGTTAACCACGCAGGCCCCCATCGGCGTACAGGGTTTGGCCATTGATCCAGTAGCCAGCCGGCGAGGCCAGCAGCGCCACGACCCCGGCAATGTCGGGGGCGGTGCCCAGCCGCCCCAGTGCCGTGGCGTGCGTGATTTGCTCCCGAAAGGCGGCCGGCATTCCCGCAATCATATCGGTCTCGGTCAGGCTCGGTGCCACGGCATTGACGCGGATGCGGCGCCCACCCAGTTCGGCCGCGAAGCTTTTTGTCAACGAGTCCACGGCCGCTTTGGTCGCGCCGTACACGGCCGTATAAGGCGCGGCCCGGTTGCCGACCACAGACGAGAGGTTGATGATGTGTCCGCCCTGTTCGCCAAAGTGCCGGCTAGCTTCTTGCGAGGCGTAAATCAGCCCCCGGACGTTGGTGTTGAACAGGGCATCGTAGTGCTCATCCGTGATGTGTTCGAGCGGAATGCCCACGGCCGCAATGCCCGCGTTATTGACCAGCACATCGAGCCGGCCGAATTCGGCCACGGCCTGCTCGAACAAGGCCGCCACATCAGCTTTTCGGCTCACGTCGCCTTGGATGGCCAACGCCCGGCCGCCTTGCTGGGTGAGGACGCGGACAAGTTCCTGCGCCTGGTCAGTGCTTTTGGTGTAGTTGACGACGACGGCGAAGCCGTCTTGGGCGAGTCGCTCGGCGATGGCCCGGCCAATGCCGCGCGAGGCGCCGGTAATAAGGGCTACTTTTTCTGGGGTTGCGTGCATGGTAAATGGTGAAAAAAGTGGGCGTGGAGAAATGATGGATGTAAAAAGGGGAAGGCGGTGTGTAAGGTGTAATTACACCTATTGTGAGAAAAAAAACTGACCAGCTTATCCCAAAAGCGGGGTTTGGACGACATTGTGGAGCAACTGGCGCAATGTTGCGGCCTGAACGGCCCCCACTTCTTGCTCAAACCGCACCTGGGCCGCTGCCCACGCCGGAGTGGCCAAGGCAAACACCTCCTCTCCGCGGCTGGTAAGGGAGAGACACTGGCTGCGGCGGTCGGAATCGCTTGGCTTTTGGGTCAGTAAGCCTGCTACCTGGAGCGGTTTGAGGTTACGCGTGAGCGTTGTGCGGTCCATGACCAAATTCTGCGCTACCTCGGTGATAGGGGCAGCACCCAGCGTGGCAAGCCGTGCTAAAATGGTGTATTGATTCAGGGTCAAGCCAAAAGGAGCAAGTTGCTGATCATAAAACTGGCTCACATGCCGCGCCGCTTGCCGTAGCGAGAGGCAGTTACATGAGACCAGACCGACGGCTTTAGCATTCATAATCCAAAGGTAAGGAAAGTAAGTGTATATACACGCAAAATGGTAATTAAAATATCGGCACCTGACTCGTCACTTCTATGTCATGCACTTTTCAGCAAGTAGCAACTGTTTTTCGGTCCCTGCCGTCTTCATTCGACCGACCTATAGGGTGCATTGAGGTAGAGAAAGTACCGTGGCGAGGGATGGTCTATTTCATCCGCTTACATTCGGTCACCTACGCTAATCAGTGAATGGAAGCCAGTATTCTGGTGCTACCCCTGCAACACGGACCACCCGTACATGCGATTTTTGGACTAAACGTTTAAAACAGGCCAGAGATGCTTCGACAAGCGGACGGCTGATAGAGCATTACGGCCTTTTGTAGCCCTACAACGAAGTGGGAGAGGCGTTTGGCTTCGCCCTCCTTCAGTTCGATAAGCGGACGTTAGACGGAGCAACCCGCCTTTTAGCTCAACGCTACTCCGTTACCGTAATTCGCTTCGTTTGGTCGCCGATGCGCAGGTCGAACTCGCCGGCTTCCAGGATTTTTTCGCCTTGCGGGCCGGAGTAGCTCAGGTCGGCGGCGGGCAGAGTGAAGCTGACGGTGCGCGTTTCGCTGGGCTTCAGACTGATCTTCTCGAAGCGACGCAGGCGCAGCATATCAGGCGCGATGACGCTGGCGTGCAGGTCGGAGGAGTAGAGGTGCACGGTTTCCTGGCCGGCGCGCTGGCCGGCGTTGGTAACCTGCACGGTTACGGCTACTTGGCCGTTTTTGGGCAGGCTTTCCTTGTCCACAGCTAGGTTGCCGTAGCGGAAGGTGGTGTAGCTCAGCCCGTCACCGAACTTGTACTGCGGATTGTAATCGGCTTCGTAGTTGTAGGCGCCTGCTGCTTTGGTTTGCTCTTCGGCGTACTTGTGAATGTAGGAAATCAGCGCGTTGGGGTAGCGCGGGTAGGTGTAGGGCAGCTTGCCCGAGGGGTTCACGTCGCCGAAGAGGATGTCGGCCAGCGCGTCGCCGCCGAAGTTGCCGGGCAGGTAGGTTTGCACCACGGCTTTCACGCCCGGCTCAATGCGGCTGATGACGCGTGGGCGGCCTTCGTTGAGCACCAGCACTACGGGCTTGCCGGTGGCGGCAAGGCGCTGGGCCAGTTGGGTTTGCAAGTCGGAGAGGTAGAGGTCGTTCAGGTCGCCGGGCTTTTCGGCGTAGGAGTTTTCGCCGAGGCACAGCAGCACCACGTCCGCGTTCTGCGCAGCGGCCACGGCTTCGTCGAGCTTGTCGGCGTACTCCTCGTAGTATTTGCCGCCGGCCTTATAGCTCACGCCGGGCACGTACTGCACGTTCCCGGCCCCGATTTCCTTCTGCACGGCTTCCAGAATGGTGTTGTAGCGGGCCGCGAAGTCTTCCACTTTTTCGCCCTGCCAGGAGTAAGTCCAGGCGCCGTTGAGCGTGCGCATGGAATTGGCGTTGGGGCCGGTCACGAGCACCTTCGCCGTTTTCTTCAGCGGCAGAATGTTATCCTCGTTTTTGAGCAGGGTAATGGCTTCGGCGGCCGTTTGGTAGGCGGCTTGCTCGTGCTCCTTGCTGCCGAACTTGGGGTAGTTTTTGGGGTCGGTGTTGGGCTTTTCGAACAGGTTCAGGGCGTACTTCACCCGCAGCACCCGGCGCACGGCGTCGTCCACGCGGGCCTGGCTGACCTGTCCTTCCTTCACCAGCGCCACCAGGTTGTCGCAGAACTGCTCGAACTCGTACGGCACCATGGCCATGTCGATGCCGGCGTTGATGGCAATGCGGACGGCGTCTTTGGGCGTTTTGGCCAGGTGGTCGCGCTTGTAAAGGTTATCGATGTCGGCCCAGTCGGTTACGGCCAAGCCGCGGAAGCCGAGTTGTTCCTTGAGCAGCTTGGTCAGCAGGTCGTGGTTGGCGTGCATGGGTACCCCGTTGATGAGGCCCGAGTTGATCATGATGCTGTGCGCCCCGGCGTCGATGGCGGCCTTGAAAGGCGGCAGGTGGTACTCGTGCAAGGACTCGGTGGGGATGTAGGCATTGGTGCGGTCCTTGCCCGACTGCGGCACCTGGTAGCCCATAAAGTGCTTGATGCTGGCGGCCACGCGCGTCGGGTCGGCCACGTTGTTGGACTCGCCCTCCATGCCCTTCACCATCTGCACCGCCATTTCGGAAATCAGGTAAGGGTCTTCGCCCAGCGTTTCCCACTGGCGCGGCGAGCGGGCATCGGAACCCAAGTCCAGCACCGGCGAAAACGCCCACGGAATGTTGCTGGCGCGCGTTTCGTAAGCCGTGATTTCGGCACCGCGGCGGACCAGGGCGCGGTTGCGGCTGGCGGCTTGCGCTATTTCCTGCGGAAACATGGTGGCGCCGGCCGTATACGTCTCCCCGTGCACCGCGTCGATGCCGTAGATGATGGGAATCTTCAGGCGCGTTTGCTGCGTAGCTACGTCCTGCATCTGCCGGATCAGCGGGTACCACTCGGCGGGTGTGCGGGCGCGGGTGTTGGCGGCGTTCAGCACCGAGCCCACTTTGTAGTCCACCAAAGCCTTTTTGAGGTCGGCCGGGTCCAGCGCCACCGGCTCGTCGGAACTGAACCGGTCCTTGCCCTTGGTCACCACGTCGATGTTGATCTGCGCCATCTGACCCACCTTTTCCTCCAAGGTCATCTGCGCCAGTAAGGCTTCCACCTGCTGATCGATGGCCGCCGCGGAAGGCGCCGCGCTACGCCCGGCCGCGCGGCCGGGTTTGGTTTTGACCTTGGTCTTCGTTTTCTGAGCCTGAGCAGTGGTGAGGGCGCCAGCTAGGAGCAAGGCGAGCAAAGTGGCTTTGCGGGTATGCATGAAAGGAGGTGGAGGGAGGAATAAGGAGAATGGAAATCAATGTCGTTCTGGCGGGGCCTCACCCCCGGCCCCCTCTCCTAAGGGAGAGGGGGAGCCTGAAATCATCGTTCTGCGCAAGCTTTTGGGCTTGGTCTCCGTTGCACGATGCAATACACGGTAGAAGGCCAAGCCAAAGCTTAACCTTCGCAGGCTGAGCGTTTGGCTCCCCCTCTCCATGGGAGAGGGGGTCGGGGGGTGAGGCCCCTAATTCACCATCAGCGTCATGATGGAATGTGGGCGGCTGGTAACGGCCGCGGCTTGGCCTTTCAGCCAGAGCTGAAACGGCTGCTCCTTCTCGGTGCTGTTCATCACCACCACGGCCACCGAGCCGTCGGGATTCTGGAAAGCGGTGGTCTGCAGGGCGTCGCGGCTGGCGGTGGCGGCAATGCGCTTGGCGCCGGGCCGGATGAACTTTGAGAAGTGGCCGATGTAGTAGTAGCTGTTGGTGTAGAGCAGCTTACCGGCTTTGGTGTCGCCGATGATGGGCGCGTAGCAGAAGTTGCCGACGTGATTGGGGCCGCCGGTTTCGTCGAGCAGCACGTTCCAATCGGTCCAGGCCACGGTGCCAGCGTTGAAGTCGTTGATCATCGAGTGGCCGTACTTCTCGCCCAGCTTCCAATCGTTGACCTGATCGAGCTTGAAGTTCTCGACGCAGCCTTCGGTGAAGATGAGGTTCTTGTCGGGGTAGGTTTCGTGCACGCGGCGCAGGTTGTCGAACTGCATGGCGCTGCCGGTCCACGTCTCGTACCAGTGGAAGCCCAAGCCCCAATAGTACTTGCTGGCCTCCGGATCATCGAACAAGGTGCTGGCGCGCTGGTAAAGTAAGTCGCGGTTGTGGTCCCAGCCGATGAGCTTTTTGTCGCTGAGGCCATTCTTCTTCAGCGTCGGGCCGAGGTGCGTTTTCACGAAGTCACGCTCTTCCTCGGCCGTGAAAATGCATGACTCCCACTTCTGCTTGGCCATGGGCTCGTTTTGCACCGTCAGGCCCCAAATCGGGATGCCCTGCTGCTCGTAAGCCCGGATAAACTTCACGTAGTAGTCGGCCCAGGGCTGGCGAAACTCGGGCAGCAGCTTGCCGCCTTGCAGCATGCTCTGGTTGTCCTTCATCCAGGCCGGCGGGCTCCAGGGGCTCACGTACATGGTGAGCTTGCCCCCGGCCGCGGCCATGGCCTGCTTGATGAACGGAATCCGGTACTGCTCGTCGTGCTTGACGCTGAAGGTCTTTAGGGCCTTGTCGTTGTCAGCCACGTAAGTGTAGCTGCCGCTCGAAAAATCGGAGCTGTTGATGCAGGTGCGGCCCAGCGTGTAGCCGATGCCCTGCGTCGGGCTGAAATACGCTTGCAAGAATTCCTGCTGCTGCGGCTTGGGCAGCTTGGCGAAGGTTTCGGCCGCGGCATCCGTCATGGCGCCGCCGATGCCCAACATGGTCTGGAACGTGTGCGTCGGGTCGACAAACACTGTCGGTTGCGTTTCCAGGGGCTGCGGCAGGGCCTGAAACGTGAGCTTGTCGGTGGCCGCGAGGCGCAGCTCGGAGTTGGCGGCGGTGGTGTACACCTGCACGGTGCGGCCGGCGGCGGAATACGTTTTGGGCACCGCCGGGCGGGCGGGCTTGGCGGCGGACTGCGCCGCGGCGTTGCCAACGTTCAGCGCCGATAAGGAAAAGAGGAGGAGAAGCTTGTTGCGCATGTCAAATAGGAAAAGCAGAGTAGGCCGAGGACCTACCACACGTAAGTGCCCGCCGCCCCGGCCTCTAGCCGGGTGGTCACGGCCTTGCCGCGGTACTGAATATCAAAGGTTTGTTCGGTGTTACCGGTGTTGAGCACGATGAGCACTTTGCGGCCCGTCGGCGTGCGAAAGGCCACGTTCCGCAGCCCGCCCACCTCAGTGGAGGCGATGCGCACCGAGCCGGGCCGCACAAACTTGCTGGCGTGCGCCACGGTGTAGTAGGCGGTGTTGCGCGTCACGACGTCGCCGCTGAGGGTGAGGGCGCCCAGGCAGGTGCTGCAGCCGCCGGGCGTGTGCGGGTTGTAGCTCGGGTCGGCGGCCAGGTTCCACTCCAGCACGTTGCGGCTCCAGTTGCGCGGTGCCCCGATGATGAGGTTATCCATGTGCCACTTAAAATCCCCAGCGAAATTGCCGGGTCCGCCCACCCACTGCTCTGTGAAGTACACGTTCTTGCTGGGCTGGGCGTTGCGCACCGTGCTCATGGCCGAGATGTTGCCGGCGTACAGGTGAAACGCCGAGCCGTCGACGTACTGGCTCACTTGCGGGTCTTGCAGGATGCTGATCGGGTAGTCAGGGCGGTCGAGGTTGTGGTCGTAGAGGATGATTTTGGTGGTTAGCCCCGCCGCCCGGAAAGCCGGGCCCACGTTGTCGCGGATGAAGGTGGCCTGCTCGGCGGCCGTCATCAGCATGCTCGGGTTGTTGCCGCCGTGCAGCGGCTCGTTTTGCAGCGTCACGGCGTCGATACGAATGCCCTCGGCCTGCATACCTTGCAGATACTTGACAAAATACTGCGCGTACGTCGGGTAGTATTCGGCCCGCAGCGAGCCGCCGACGTAACCGTTGTTGGTCTTCATCCAGGCCGGCGCTGTCCAGGGCGAGCCGAGGATTTTCAGATCGGGGTTGATGGCCAGGATTTCCTTGAGCACCGGAATCAGATGCGTCCGGTCGGGGGCGAGGCTGAATTGGGCCAGCGTGGGGTCGGGCTGACCACCGGGCGGGTCGTCGTAGGTGAACACGCGTGCATCCAGGTCCGAAGCCCCGATGCTCACGCGCAGATAGCTGACGCCAATGCCGTTGTCGTCGGTGCCGAACAACTCCCGCAGTAGGGCGGCCCGCACCGGAGCACTCATTTGGTGCAGCAGCATGGCGCTGCCCCCAGTCAGCGTATAGCCAAAGCCGTCGATGGTCTGGTAGGTCTGCGTGGTGTCGATGACGATGGCGGCATTCTGCCCGCTCGGAGCACCGAAATTCAGTACCGCCGTACTCTTGCTCAGCAGCGCCGATCTGCTGGCCGTGGTGTACCAAAACGCTACCTGCGAAGGTCCCGCGGGCGTCGTAGGCGGCGGAGTATTGGGTGGTGCGGGCGCGTCGGCGGAATCGTTACTGCCGCAACCTGCCGCGCCCCACAGCAGCAGGCCGCACGCAATACTTAGCGGGAAGTGGCGACGGATATTCATGGGCGAGCGGCAGTGGGTGAAGTAGAAAAAAAGCCAGCGGCTAGATTAGGCCTGCGAAGCGCTAGGCTGGTTTTCCGGCGCCGGCCGGTGGCCTCGCAGGCCGTACCAGCAGATGTAGGCGTAGCAGAGCACCGGCAGCACAAAGGCCCAACGCAACGCATGTACGCCGCCCCCGCCCGCGGTGCTATCGGCCACCAGGCCGAAGAACAGCGGCACAATGGCCCCGCCCACAATGGCCGCCGACAGCAGCCCCGACGCATCCTCGGTGTGACGGCCCAGGCCGGCTACGGCCAGCGTGAAGATGACCGGGAACATCACCGAGTTCATCAGCCCCACGGCCAGCAGGCTCCACATGGCTATCGAACCGGTGGTATTCACTGAAATCAGCACCAGCACCACGGCGCCCACGGCGTTGAAGGCCAGCACCCGCGCCGGACTCACCTGCCGCAGCACCCCAATGCCCAAGAAACGTCCCACCATGGCCGCACCCCAGTAAAAGGCCACTTGGTAGCCGGCCGCGCGCGGACTCAGGCCCATTATCTCCGCCTGGCCCAGGTAGCTCACGATGTGCGAGCCAATGGCCACCTCGGCGCCCACGTAGGTAAAGATGCCCACCAGCCCCAGCAGCAAATGGCGGTAGTGCCAGGCGCGGCGCGTGTCGCCGTCTTCGGCCGGCGCGTGGCCGATGCGGGGGAGCTTGAGCAAGGCCAGCAGCCCACTGATGAGCACCAGCACCCCGCCGATGCCCAGGTACAGCTGCTGTACCGGCGACACGTCCAGCGCTGCCGCTTCGGCGGCGCTCAGGCTTTTCAGGTCCGGCAGGTGCGACAGGATCAGGGCCGTGCCCAGCAGCGGCGCCACGAAGGTGGCCAGCGAGTTGAAGGCCTGCGTCAGCGTGAGGCGTGACGAGGCCGTTTCGGGCGGGCCCAGAATGGACACGTACGGGTTGCCGGCCACTTGTAGCGTCACGATGCCACTGGCCAGCACAAACAAGGCTCCGAGAAACACGGCGAACGTGCGACTTTCGGCGGCGGGATAAAACAGAAAGCAGCCCAGCGCCGCCACCAAGAAGCCCACCAGCATGCCACGCTTGTAGCCCAGGTGCTTCACCACCAAGCCTGCTGGCACGCCCATCAGGAAGTAGGCCCCGAAAAAGCAGAAGTTTACCAGATTGGCCTCGGTGTAGCTGAGCGTGAAGATGCTTTTCAGATACGGTATCAGGATGTCGTTGAGGCAGGTGATGAACCCCATCATGAAGAATAATACCGTAAGCGAAGCCAGCGCCGAAGTGTAGCGCGGCGCGGTGGTACCGGTAGCCGCGGCGGGCGGTGGGAGTGTTGGGGAGATTGGGGCGGCCATACAGCGCAGAGTGGGTGGGAAAGGTGAGGGGCTAGGCCGGGCCAGCGACCGGCGGTACCGCAGTGAGCTGACGTATAGCAGCGGGTGCGGTAAGCGCGAGGAAGATACGGACGCAACTTGGGCTGGCCTGCACTGGAGTAACGTTTACCGTAGCCTTCCAAGCTGAAGCGCTTAGCCAGCGTCGCGCCGCCAGTAGCAGCACTATAATGGAAAGAGTACCAAGCCAAATATATCGGAGCTAATCTGGAGAAAACAAGCCAAAAAATGGCTTTTTACTGCCGTAAAGGCGCTTTTATGCGGTTACTGCACACGTAGAACAACGCCTCAGTTGGTCGAAAAGCGGCGTGTTGAAGCGGAGATTAAAGGATGGAAACGCTTAAAAAACAATCCGAAAATTTCAAATCAGTTGGCTTTTCAAGCACAAGCACGCAGATGGTGACCAGCGAAGTGGCAAGAAAATTCGTTTTGCGCAACTACCCCAGCTCGACCCACTACAAACACACCCGCGCCCGAGCCTAAAACGAAGAAGGCTGCCCCAATGGGAACAGCCTTCCGAATTCGTAGCCAAAATGTGAAAGCCGGCTACTTCACAAATCTGCGCGTGATGGTTAGACCATCTTTACCGATTACCACCAACGTGTACACGCCGGCGGGCAATCCAGCCACGTCCACTTGACCTTGCGCGAGCGAGCCGCTAGCCATCGGCTTACCCCACTTGTTCAAAATGCGGTACTGGCCATCGGCTAGCGTCGCGTCCGCTTTCAGGTGGAGCTTGTCGACGACCGGGTTGGGGTACAATTCCACCGCCTGAGTGGCACTGGCATTGGCTGCCGAGGCCGTGCGGGCACTGGCACCGGAGCGGATGCGAATCCAGTTGAGGTTCCAGCCGCCGGCCTGGGCGTACACCCCAAAGTTGTAGGTGCCGGCCGTTACATTGACTGTCTGCGAAATCGTTGTCCAGTTCTGCCAGCCACCCGTAGCCGGCACCGTCAGGTTGCCCAGCGGAATGGAGCCGCCGTTCAGGTCCGACGACAAGGTGCTGCCGCTCAAGCTGGCCACGCGGTACTCAATGGTGTAAGTGCCCGAGGTGGGGAAGTTGATGTTGCTGTACACCAGCCAGTCACCGGCATCAACCCAGCCCACATTCTGCCCGCCGCCAGCGTCGGTGGTCGGCTCCACCTGCACGCCGCTCATGTTGCTGTAGGCTTCGGCTTCGAGTTGCCGGCTGGAACCGGCGCTGGCCGTTTGCACCCGCAACGACGTGGCTTTATCATTCCAGTTGCTGGCACCCAACGGGTTGTTCACGAGGCAGCCGTTGTCGGCGCGTAAGGTGAGGCTGGCCCCCGAGAAATTGTCGTTTTCGTAGAGCACCACCTCGTAGCCGCTGTTTACCTTGAGCGACGAAATGTCGTTGTCGAGCACGCCGCGAGCTTGCAGTTGGCTGAGCGTGTAATTACCGGCCGGCAAAGCCACCGCTGTGCCCGTGTAGTTGCAGTCTTTGTACGCCGTGGCCACGCCGTTATTGGGCGGCGGGTTAGTGCCGCCGCGCTGCAGTACCACTTGGTGAATGGCCGAGAGCAAGGAATTGGCACCAATAGCATCCTGGCTCAGCTCCCAAATCATGATGCCACTGCCTTGGTCGAAGGCCAGGTTGGTTTTGCGCTGAATGGTCGGAATGCCATTGTAGTACACGCCGTTGAAGACGTCGGCATTAGGGCTGGCGCCGCGGGCCAGCAGTTGCGCGTACGATTCCCAACTGGGCCGGCCGTAGAAAGGCACGCCCAGCACGGTTTTGTTGGTGGGTAGGCCGCGGCCCTTCCAGTAGCTGATCGACTGCGTGGCGTAGTCGAAGGTGGAGTGGTCGAAATTGTTGGCGTCGTAGGCCATCAGGTTCAGGAAGTCCACGTCACCGAACACACTGCTGGCCACGCCGCCCCCGCCGGTGCCCACCACGGCGGCGGTGCACAGCTTGCCGCGGTTGTGCATTTCAATGGCCAACTGCCGCATCAGGGCCGCGTGGTTGGTGGCCGAGGCGCCCGGGTCGGGGTGCTCCCAGTCGATGTCGACGCCGTCCAGGTTGTACTGGTTGGCGAAGTTGACCAAGTTGGTCACGAAGGTGCTCCGCAGGCCTGGGTTGGCGCCGATAGTTTCAAAGGCGCTGTCGTCGCCGTTGTTCCAGCCGCCCACCGAGATGAGCACTTTCACCCCGTTGGCATGCGCCGTGGCCACCAGGTTTTGCAGCTTCGTGGGGTTCTCGACGGGTTGCAGACCACCCGAAGCCGTCGGCAGCACGAAGGCGTAGTTGATGTGAGTGAGCTTATTGTACTGCACGTCGCTCACATTACCCGACCAGGAGGTGACGTAGCCCACCACCCGAAACTGGGCGAAGGCCGGCGCCGTGGCCAGCAGCAACATAGCTACCAGGGCTTTCATTAGTAGAGAGAATGTTTTCATAGGAAGAAGGTTGTGAAAAGGGTTGTTAGATGGCGTATGTAAACGGCCAGGCCAAAAAGAGAAAAGGAAGCCAGCTTATCGCCGGCTTCCTTCGTCTATCGGGTTACTGCTTGCTAAACCGGTGCGCCACCCGTTGCCGGTCGGCGGTGACGACCACCAGCGTGTACAGGCCGGGGCGCAGGGCAGACACATCCACCGAGCCTTTTTCCAGCGTGCCGCGGCCCGTCACGCGCCCCAGCTCGTCCAGAATGTGGTATTGGCTGCCGACCAGGGCTGCTGTTGAGTTGAGATGCAGCCGATCAGCGGCCGGGTTAGGATATACCTCGGTCGTTTGAACCGCCGCGGACGCCGCCGTGGCCGTAACCGTGGCCGGGCGGGCGCTGCCGCTCTTGGTGATACGGATCCAGTTGAAATTCCAGCCGCCGGTCTGAGCATACACGCCGAAGTTGTAGGTACCGGCATTCACGTTCACCGTTTGCGATACGGTCCGCCAATTCTGCCAGCCACCAGTAGCGGGGATGGCTACGCTGCCCAATCGGACAGAACCGCCGTTCAAATCCGCCGACAAGGTGCTGCCGCTCGGGCTGGCCACGCGGTACTCAATCGTGTAAGTGCCCGAGGTGGGGAAGTTGATGTTGTTGTAAGCCATCCAGTCGCCGGCGTCGATCCAGCCTACGTTTTGGCCGCCGCCCGTATCGGAGCAGGCTTCCACCTGCACGCCGTTCATGGCGCTGTAGCTCTCGGCCTGAAGGAAGGTAGCGGGTGCGGGCGCCGGGGTATTCGTCAGCTGGTACACCCGCACGTAGTCGACGGCCATGGTAGCGGGCAGCTTGCTTTCGTCTACGGTCTGGCCGGGTAAGTTGCCGGCCACGGCCATGTTGAGCAGCAGGAAGAAGGGCCGCTGAAACTCCTCGGTGCCGCCGGCGCCGTTGGCGATGTTTATCTCGTGGTACTGCACCCCGTCCACGAACCACTTGATGAATGAGGGCGTCCACTCGACGCTGTAGACGTGGAAATCGGCGGGCGTGGTGGTGGTATTGCCTCCGTACTGGGCGTAGCTGCCGTTGCTGTCCCAGTGCACCGTGCCGAGTACCTTGTTCTCGGTGTTGATGTGCTCCATGATGTCAATTTCCCCGCAACGCGGCCAGCTTACCTGGTTGATATTGGCACCCAACATCCAGAAAGCCGGCCACAAGCCTTGGCCGAGCGGCATCTTAATGCGGGCTTCGATCTTGCCGTAGGTGAATTCCTTCAGGCCCTGCGTTTTGAGGCGGGCTGACGTGTACGGTTGGCCGCCCACGTTTTCCTTTCTGGCCGTGATGCGCAGTTCGCCATTTACCACGGTGGCGTTGGCGGCTTGGTAGTACTGCTTTTCGTTGTTGCCCCAGCCGCCACCGCCGGTTTCGAATTGCCAGCTGGAACTGATGCCGCCGTTGAATTCATCGGCCCAGACTTGCTGGTAGGTTTGGGCTTGGATCGGGGCGGGACTAAGCAGCAGCAACGCGGCGGCGCCCAGCAGGAAAGTGAATGTACGCTTCATGTTTTCGGGGGTGGGAAATGGTGTAGGAAGAGCTGCGGTAGACTCAGAAGCACTCCCGCGGCGTGCGTTACGGCCACGGTTGTACTTCTGAGTCACCACAAATTCGTCAGATCAAAATGGGCAGCTTACGCGCTGCACCTGGGGAGCCGCGACTACTACAGCTTGGTGAAGCGCCGGCTGAGCTTGCGCTGGTCCTTGGTCGTCACCACCACCTGATAGAGGCCCGCTGGCAGCGTGGCCACGTCCAGGGTGCCACTCAGTGTACCTCGGCTCACCCTACGGCCTTCCATATTCACGATATGGTAGGTCCCGCCGAGCAGTTCAGCGGCGCCAGCTACCTGGAGCTTATCACTGGCTGGGTTGGGGTAGAGACTCAGCAACTCGCCGTCTGCGGCCAGGGTCGAGGCCGTAACAATAGCACTTCTGGCAGCCGTGCTGGTTCTGCTGATGCGCACCCAGTTGATGTTCCAGCCGCCGCTCTGGGCGTATATGCCGAAGTTGTAGGTGCCGGCATTCACGTTCACCGTGCGCGAGACAGTCGTCCAGGTCTGCCAGCTGCCGGTGCCGGGGATGCTGGTGTTGCCCAGCAGGACAGCCCCGCCGTTCAGGTCCGACGATACCGTGCCGCCGGCCGCGCCACTGGCCACGCGGTATTCGATGGTGTAGGTGCCCGAGGTGGGGAAGTTGATGCCGTTCCACACCAGATAATCCCCCTGATCAACAAAGCCCATGTCCTGACCACCCCCGGCGTCGGAGCAGGCTTCCACCACCATGCCGTTGTTAACGTTGGCGCTTTCGGCCTGCAGCAACACGCTGAAAGTCGATGTGGCCGTTTGCACCCGTAGCGAGGAAGTTTTATCGTTCCAGTTGCCGGTGCCGAGCGGGTTGTTTACCAAGCAGCTGTTGTCGGCGCGCAGGGTCAGGGAGGCGCCGCTGAAGTTGTCATTTTCGTAGAGCACCACTTGGTAGCCGCTGTTCACCCGAAGCGAGGAAACGTCCTCGTTCAAGATGCCGCGGCTTTGCAGTGCGGCTAAGTTATAATCACCAGCGGGCAGGCTAACGGCCGTGCCGGTGTAGTTGCAGTCGCGGTACATGGTGGCCACGCCGTTGTTGGGTTGCGTCGTGCCAGCGTAGCCCCCGAAGGTGGCCACTACTTTGGTGGGCTGGGGCGTTTGCAGCGTCGCTGACTGGTCGGCCACATCGTCGTAGGCGAAACCGTAGCTCAGCTGATCCACGCTGATGCCGGGCAAATGCCAGAAGCGGGCGTAGTAGTTGGCTGGGGCGGTTTGGTAGTACTTGGAAGCGTCGTACCAGTTCTGCTGGCCGGGGTTCGGCGTGGTGGTATTCACTACATGCCGGTTGATGGCGGCCGTCAGCTGGGCCTGCACCACCAGGTCGCAGTCGCCGTCGCTTACGCGGTTGTCGAGCACACCTTTGCCCTCGAATGCTTCCTGCGTCGTAGGCTTGCGCGCCACAATGCCCGTGCGGCCGGCGTAAGCTCCCGACTGACCCACCACTCGCAGCTGTCCGTTGGTGATGCGTCCTTTGAAAACACCAGCGTTGCCGGCGAAGAAGATCAAATCCTCGTTCGCGTACTTGTTCCAGATGGCGTCGATGTACGAGCCGAAATAGTTGGCGTAGGGGCCGGGCGTAGTGCCGTTGGTGCCATCGAAGAAGGCCGGCGTTTTCGAGGGAAAGGCGATTTCACCGGTGGCGTTGTTCACCGTGCCCTGGAACTCGGTCGGCACGTTGGCTTTGTAGGCCGATACGATTTCGGCCGCCGTTTTTAGTTCACCCGTTCGCTTTTGGTAGCCGTTGCCGAACAGCTCCAGGCCCATCGGGTAGCGGAACGCATCCACGCGGGTGGTGTTGCCGAAGAAACCGAACTGGTTGTTGGTCAACTCGATGAACTCGTAGCGAATGTCCCGGTTCGGGTCGTTCGGGTTCTGCGCATTTGGTGCTGCGTAGCCCGAAGGCGCCCCCGTCGCCCCGAAGAAATAGAGGTAGAGCTGCTGCCCCTGCGCAATGAATACCCGGCACCCCGCGATGTAGGGCAGCGAAAAGGTCTTGTTCGGAATCTCGCTCAAGCGCGTGAAGCAGTTGGCGTAACGCGAGTTACTGCCCGGGCCCGTGTTGCCGTTGTATGTCGGCCCGAGCACCGTATTGTAAGAAGCGTCCATGGGCAGCACCGCCGAGTTGCGCGCGTTGATCCACACGTGGCGCCCGGAAGGGTCGAGTCCCACTATCGCCACGTACAAATCGGCGTCGGGAAAGGGCGAGTTGTTGGCAATCGTAAACGGCAAACTGGTGTTGCCTTGAGCCAAACTCCGGTGCGCGAGCAGCGCGCCGAAAAGGGCCGCTAGCAGAAAGAGGAAAGTAATTTTTTTCATGGGTAATGGATTGGTTGTGGTGGGAAATGGATTGGCACAAACTGCCTCGATAGTCGCATCGGGGTCAGGAAAGGAAGCAGGGTAGGAGGGGTAGCGCTGGCAAACCGGCAAGACGTGGCACCTGCCGGCGCGTGCAGTTTCAGGGAGCGGCGGCAAGAGCTGTTGTCCGACCAATTTGGCGGTCATGCATAGGCAATCTAACAGCCTTTGGGCAAGAAAGAAAAGCCCTCAGCGGTTCAGAAAAGGCCTTTGCAGCGGCCGCAATACACTTAAATCACACGTCATATCCTGCGTGCGTCGGGCATGGCAAGCCCTGCTGTACGCGTCCCACCAGTTACCGTCTATCTCGTCCGACAGTGTACCCTCACCACTTAAAAAACAATGATCTACTAATAATATAATTTGGCTACCCTCTTACCTAGGCTTGTCTCAGCTTGCGTCGACAGCAGCTCAAGTGGAACAGGTGATGGGCCCGGTGCCGCCTGTAAGCGAATCGAGAACGGTGCCGTGGCCCTTGTAGCCAATGACCTTGCCTGCGCTCAACAACGCTTGACTGGCTCCGTACTGCGCAGCCTCGACCCGCACACCGACGGGGAGCGGGCCAACCTCGCCGAGCAGGGAAATCATCCTGGCCGAGTTTGTGGGAGTGAGTTATGTATCCAATATTCCTTTGGCTAGGTTTCGCTATCTGACTGGCCGCAGACTCACCACCTTCAAGTGAGGCTTTAAAAAGCTTGTGCGTGAGCCAGCGCTGCTGGCTCACGCACAAGGGATTGGCGCTAGGCGTATGCTTCAGGCCAGTCTATCGGGAGTAATTGGGAAGGTGCGGACGCGCTTGCCAGTGACGTTCTTCGAGGGCGCGGCTGGAAAACGGCTTGTTCGACCGTTGCTTCGGAAGGTTACCAAGTGGGAGTTCTGGTCCGGAGCGGACTTACGCATTGGGGGCCAGGCGGTAGCTAGTGCTGCGCCCGCCGGCACTGTCTCTCACCAGGATGCTTTTGCCTATCAAGTCCGCTATGTCGCGGCCAGCCGTGTCCTGGGAGCACTTGGACATGCGCGCCCATTTAGAGGTGGTGAGTTTGCCTTCGAACCCATCGAGCAGCCGCACCACCAACCGCCGCTGGCGTTCAGTCAGCGGTGTCTGACGGTGACGCTCCCAAAAGTCGGCCTTGGCCAAGACCTGGGCTAAGGTCTGCTCGGCGCTCGTCAGCGAGCGGCCCAGGCACTCCAGAAACCAGGTTACCCACGCCGTCACGTCCAGCGAACCGCGCTGGCAAGTTTCCAATAGGTCGTAATATGCTCGGCGCTCGGCCTGGATCTGTGCCGACATGCTGTAGCACCGCTGCCCGGTCCCGTCGGCTCGGGCCAGTTGCAGATCGGCGATGGCGCGGGCAATGCGGCCGTTGCCGTCATCGAAGGGGTGAATAGTCACGAACCAGAAATGGGCCACGGCGGCTTTCAGCACCGGATCCAGGTCCTGCGAGGCGTTGAACCATGCCAGGAACTGCTGCATCTGCGCATCCAATACTTCAGCCGGCGGAGCTTCGTAGTGCACTCGCTCGCGCCCCATCGGCCCCGAGACAACCTGCATGGGGCCAGTACGCCAGCTGCCCACACGCACGGTGTATAAACCACTATATCCAGTGGAGAATAAAGCGTGATGCCAAGCGAAAAGACGGTCGGCGGTCAACGGGTCTGACGCCTGCTGCGTGGCATCGAGCATCATGGCGACTATCCCTGCCACCCGCTGGTCGGTGGGCGGCAATCCGCCTTGCTCCAGGCCCAGGCGGTGGGCCAGCGATGAGCGAACCGACGCCGGCGGCAGCATCTCGCCCTCTATTTCACTGGACTTGAGTACATCCAAGGTTAGCGTCTGGAGGGTGGCTTCCGCGCGCAGATCCAGGCCTAGCCCGTCAAGTCGGCCCAGCAAGCGTCCCTGTTGATGGCGCACCGCGCCTAATAAACGTTGCAAAGCAGAAAGCTGCCAGGTGAAATGCGGCCAGTCGGGCAGTTGATGGATGTAGGTGCTTATTCTCCGCATAATGTGCGGCAAATGTACCGGTTATTCTCCGCACACAATCGAAGACCCGCGCTCAAGCAACGCTGAAACTGACCTGCATCTCCTTTGAGTCGAACAACTAATTCTTTTGGTAGTCCACCCAAACCAATTGCTATAACGCTGTCCTCTTTGCCGGTTGTTGAAAAGCATGCCTAGGCAAAAAGTACTTTGGCGTGATGGCGCAGGCCCATGGAAGGGAACTTGGAGCTACCTCGGGTAGGGATTCTTCTCCTAAACGGGCAGACTTCGTGTGTGCGCCTCAGCGTTTACTGGGCCGAGAAGCGGAAGGCCGCCGGGCTGAGCCCCGTTTTGCGTTTGAACAGCCGGCTGAAGTAGTGCGGGTACTCGAAGCCGAGCCGAAACGCCGTTTCGTTGACGGTAAGTGAGGTAGTGAGCAAGAGTTGCTTGGCCTGCTCAATTAACTGGCTGTGGAGGTGCTGCTGAGTGGTTTGGCCGGTGAGGGAGCGCAGCATATCGCCTAAGTAAGCGGGCGAGACGTTCAGCGCATCGGCAAAGTGCTGCACCGTGGGCAGGGGCTGCTGGCCGGGCTGGGCGAAGTAGCCGGCCAACAAGGCCTCGAAGCGGCTAAGCAGGTCGTGGGCAGGGGCGCGCCGGGTCAGGAACTGGCGGTGGTAGAAACGATTGGCGTAGTTGAGCAGCACTTCCAGCTGCGACACCAACACTTCCTGGCTGAAGCTGTCGATGGGGCGCTCGTACTCGTCTCGGATGATGGCCAGCACGTTGCCGAGCACGCTTTGCTCCTGGGCCGACAGGTGCAGCGCTTCGTGCACGTCGTAGGCAAAGAATCCGTAGCTGGCAATCTTCTGGCCCAGCGGGTGCTGGCGCAGCAGATCGGGGTGAAAGAGAAGAGTCCAGCCACTGAGCGCCTGGAGCGCGTCCAAGTCCTGCTCGCGCTCCAGCCAACACCCCTGGCCCGGCGCTAAGAAGCTCAGCACGCCCTCGTTGAAATCGTAGGTTTGGTGCCCGTAGCGCAAAGCAATGCCTTGCAGGTTACGCTTGAGTGAAATGCTGTAGAGCTGACGCGTAACCGGCGTCGTGGCGGCCGCCACGTCGGCTGTCGACCGCTCGCGCAGCTGGTCCAGGTCGATGATGGCGAGCAGCGGGTGGGCCGGAGCCGGCAGGCCGTAAAACCGCGTGTACTCGGTGACGGTGGCCAGCACCCGGAAGTCTTTGGCGGACGTTTTCATAAGCGGCGACGCTAGAAGTGGTGAAATAACCGCGTTTTGGAGAGTGCTCCCCACGGTCCTATGATTACATGCCTTCGGGATAGGCCGCCCCGGCGGTACTTCCAACCGGCAAGATGGCATCGAGTTCAGCCAGTTCAGCCGGGCTGAGGTGGAAGTCGGCCGCGGCCACGTTGGCTTCGAGGTATTTCACGCGCTTGGTGCCCGGGATGGCTACCACGTCCTGGGCCAACACCCAGGCCAAGGCCAGTTGAGCGGGCGTCACACCTTTGGCCTGCGCCAAGGTTTCCAGCTTGCGCACCAGCTCCAGGTTTTTGTAGAAATTCTCGCCCTGGTAGCGCGGCCAGAAACGGCGGAAATCATCGGCCGGAAAGTCGTCGAGGGTTTTAATCTCGCCCGACAGAAAGCCCCGGCCCAGCGGCGAATAGCCCACGAAGCCGATGCCCAAGGCGCGGGTGGCTTCCAGCACGCCGCTTTCCTCCACGCCGCGGTCGAAGAGCGAGTACTCGGTTTGCAGGGCCGAAATCGGGTGCACGGCGTGAGCCCGACGCAGGATGTCGGCCGGTACTTCGCTCAGGCCCAGGAACCGCACTTTGCCTTCTTCCACCAGTCGGCTCATGGCGCCCACGGTGTCTTCGATGGGGGTGTTGGGGTCGAGGCGGTGCAGGTAGTAGAGGTCGACGTAGTCGGTGCTCAGGTTGCGCAAAGACCGTTCGATGCTTTTGCGCACGTATTCTGGCCGGCCGTTGAGCGCGTTGGTCATGTGGCCCGCGTCGTCAATTTCGAAGCCGAACTTGGTGGCGATAGTGAACTGCGCACGCTGGCTGGCAATGGCCTTGCCCACCAGCCGCTCGTTGTCCTGCGGGCCGTAGATGTCGGCCGTGTCGAGTAAAGTCACGCCCAATTCCTGGGCACGGTGGATGGTGGCCAGGCTTTCGGTCTCGTCGGCGGGGCCGTAGATGGAGCCGCCGGGAAACCCAGTCATGCCCATGCAGCCCAGGCCCTCGACGGAAACTTCCAGGCCCTGGCTACCCAGGGCTACTTTTTTGATGGTGCTCATGTGCTTGGTTTAGTGGCTA
This sequence comes from Hymenobacter sp. M1-2, assembly GCF_057808495.1. NCBI lineage: Bacteria > Pseudomonadati > Bacteroidota > Cytophagia > Cytophagales > Hymenobacteraceae > Hymenobacter > Hymenobacter sp. M1-2. The sequence goes on along the minus strand of NZ_JBTYZO010000009.1, from coordinate 86,778 downwards.
GTGAAACGCGTTACTTACCAGGCAAAGGTCAGGACGCTCAACCGCCGCGGGGCCACACAAACTGCCGTTTCTGCAACACAAAACGCAGTCCCCACCTTGCGCTCTTACCGCCAGCCCCGCACCGCGTTGGGCCCAAAGGTGGCTTGCTTGAGCAGCGGCCCCATGCGGTCGTAGTAGGGGTCCACGATGCTGGCCTCATCCAAAGCACGCAGCTGCGCCGGGCTGAGCTGCACCTCCAACGAGGCCAGGTTGTCGTGCAACTGCTCCACTTTACTGGCCCCGATAAGCGAAGAAGTCACGCCCGGCTGGGCCTGCACCCAGGCCAGGGCTACCTGCGCGAGCGGGCGGCCCAGCTCGGCGGCTACCGGCCGCAGGGCGTCGAGTATCTGCCAGTTCTTATCGGTGAATTTCATCTCGCCGAATGGGTTCGGGCCGCTAAGCCGGCCGTCGCCGCTGCCTTTCGTGCCGGCCGCCTCGCGTTGGTATTTGCCCGCCAGAAAGCCCGCCGCCAGCGGGCTCCAGGGCACCAGGCCCTGGCCCGTTTCCAGGGCAGCGGGCACGTGCTCGGTCTCGATGCGGCGGGCCACCAGCGAGTACTCAAGCTGCATGGCGATGGGGCCTGGCACGCCGTGGGCCTGGGCCAGCGTGGCGGTCCTAGTGGCAAACCAAGCCGGCATGTCGGAAAAACCGAAGTAGCGGATTTTGCCTGCTCGCACTAGGTCGCCCAAGGTTTGCAGAATCTCCTCGGCCGGGGTCACGCCGTCCCACACGTGCAGCCAGTACAGGTCCACGTAATCGGTTTGAAGGCGGCGGAGCGAGCCTTCCAGGGCTTGGTAAACGTGCTTGCGCCCGTTGCCGCTGGCGTGTGGGTTGCCCTTTTGGGCCCCGAAGCCAAACTTGGTGGCCAGCACCAGCTGGTCGCGCAGCTTGCGCCCGGCCACGTAGCCGCCCAGCAGCTCCTCGCTACGCCCGCCCGCGTACACATCGGCGGTGTCGATAAAATTGCCGCCGGCTTCGACGTAGGCATTGAAAATGGTTTGGGACACGTTGTCGGGCGAGCCCCAACGCGGGGTGCCGAAGGTCATGGTGCCCAGCGCCAGCGGGCTGACGACCAGGCCGGAGCGGCCCAGGGTACGGAAATCTGTCAGGCTCATCTTACTGCGGTTTGAGGAAGTAAAGGGTGGCTCCGAGAAGCTACCCGGTGGTTACCTAACAAAGGTCCGGGCGCGAGGAGCAACGCAAACCATACAAATCGCAGATTCTTGCACACAAATCCCAGGGCTGGTAGTCCGAGCCTGAAGGCTGCTACTGGGGGCCTACTGCTGTTCTGCGGCGGGCTGCAGAAAGCCGGCTAGCACCTCGCGCATAGTCTGCGGCGGCCGGCTCAACAGGGTTTCCAGCGTGGGGTCCACGGCCGCGAAGTCGCCGCGCCGGGAGGCCTTGAACGAGCCCAGCAGCAGCTCAGCCACCGGTGCGGGCACGCCCTGCGCCACTTTGGCCTGTAGCCACGCCTCGTCCGTAATCGTCTCGTGCCGGACTTCGCGGCCGGTGATTTCGGAAGCCAGGGCGGCCAAGTCGGCCATGGTGACGGCCGCGGCGGCGGTGAACGGCGGGGTGAGACCCTCGAAGCGGCCGGATTGGGTTAAGATGCGCGCGTCGGCTTCGGCCAGGTCGGCGCGGGTGGTCCAGCTCACGGGGCCGTCTTCGGGAGTTTGCAGCAGGCCTGCCTTCAGCCCGTGGCCCACCATCTGCAGGGCGCTTTCGGCGTAGAAGCCGTGGCGCAAGGCGGTGTAGGACACGCCCGAGGCGGCCAGCATCGCCTCGCTAGCGGCGTGGTTACTGGCCGGCTCGAAGAAAGAGTCAGGCCGGGCGCCCATGTGGCTGGTGTACAGAATGCGACGAGCCCCGGCAGCGCGGGCGGCCTCGATGGCAGCCTGGTGCAGACGCCAGGCCTCTTCCCCGAGCTTGTTGGCCGAGATAATCAGGACTTGCTCGGCCCCAGCGAAGGCCGTGCCCAAACTTTCCGGCTGGGCGAAGTCGCCCGCCCGTACTTGCACGCCTTGCTCGACCAAAGCGGTGGCCTGGCTGGGCTCGCGCACGCTGGCGATGAGTTGATTGGCTGGTACGCTGCGTAAGAGGTTTTCAATGATGGCGGCTCCTAATTGGCCGTTAGCTCCGGTGATGACAAGCATGGTGGATTGGTGAGTTGGTGGAGTAGCAAGGTGGTGCGGAGAGCAGCAAACACAGTGGGCCCGCTCCTCAATGGCTATTGGCCGCGGCCGGCGCGCAGGCGCTCAGTCAGCTCAGCCAGCGGGGTACCTTGCAGACGGTCGTAGTTGAGGCGGAATAGCCAGGTAGCGTGTGCGGCATCGGCGGCGGTGCGAATCGGAAACGTGACCCAGTCGCCGGGGCCCTGGCCGTAGGGGAACGGGTGGGCTAGGCCCTGTGCCAGCAGTGGCAGGCCGAGGGCAGGCGTGGTGGCCAGGTGCACTTCCCCGTTGAGGTGGATGTGGCCCAGCTCGACTTCTCCGACGTAAAAATCGGCCCCGTCCACGCGGGTGCGGTTAAACAAATCCCAGTGGGTGGCGGCCACGATGCCGGGCCAGGACTGAACGGCTTCGGCGGTTTGCTGACCCGGGCCAGCCAGTACGGGTGGGGCTTGGATGGGGCCTTTTTCTTCAAGTTTCATAGCCAAGAGTCAATTAAAAGAGTTGCGGAAGGCGCCGGGCGAGAGGGCCGTTTTGGTTTTGAACAGCTTGCTGAACGACTGCGAATGCTCGAAACCCAGTGCGTAGGCGATTTCGCTCACCGACAGCGCCGTGGTGGAAAGCTGCTGCTTGGCGTGTTCGATGAGCTTGTTCTGGATGTGCTGCTGGGTGCTCTGGCCGGTGAGGGTTTTGAGCAGCACGCTCAGGTAATTGGGCGACACATTCAGCTGGTCGGCGATATACTGCACAGTGGGCGGGCCGTGCTGGGCCAGGGCCTCGCTGGCGAAGCAGGCCGTAAGCAGCTCTTCCAGGCGGTCGAGCAACTGATGGTTGGCGATGTGGCGGGTGAGGAACTGCCGGTGGTAAAAACGCTCGGAATAGGTGAGCAGCAGCTCCAGCTGGGCCAGGATGACGCGCTGGCTGAAGGCGTCCAGGTTGGCGCGGTACTCCTGGGCGATGCGTTGCATCAGGTCGGTTATCATACCCTCCTCTTTGTCGGAGAGGTGCAGGGCTTCGTGCACGGCGTAGCTGAAAAACGGGTACTGCCGGATAGTTTTGGCCAGCGGCGTGCGCCACAGAAAATCGGGGTGCACGAGCAGCAGCCAGCCCGCATGGCGCAGCGTTTCATTGGCTTCGATGGCCAACAGCTGGCCGGGGGCCATGAACACCATCATGCCCTCGTCGAAGTCATATACCTGCTGGCCATACTTTAGCTTACCGTTGAAATTCTTTTTCAGGGCAATGGAGTAGAACTGGTTCAGCATTGGGGCCGGGGGCGCATCCGCCGCGTAGCCGATGGCCTCGAACGGCACGAGGCTCAGCAAGGGGTGCTCCGGTTTGGGCAGGCCCATGAGCTGGTGAAAGGCCGAGATGGTCTCGACCCGTTGCGGCGGTTCGTGTTTCATGGCGCGGTGGCGGTAATTATCCGAAGGACAAAACTTCGGCAGTAGTGGCTGGTATTCCGCTCAACTTCCTGCCACCCAAAGGTCCGAACGCCACCGCGGGCCGGCGTAGCTGAATCGTGGTTTGTTGTAGCCGTTTCGTGACTTGGGCGTCCTTCGGCCGGGCCGAGGCACGGTTTACGGTGGAATAGTCCCGAAAGAGCAGTCTTTATGATGGCTCGGAGCCGGACGCTACCGGCTCGATGTCCATTTGCTTGAGCAAGTCATCCTGCACGGTGTAGAGGTGCTTGACCAAGCCGTCGAACAGCAACTGCCCCTGCGCATCTTTCACCACTTGATGGACCAGTACTTCCAAGCGCCCATCGGCCCGTTCGCTAATGCCCGTGGGCTCAACGTGCGGGTCCAGTTCCTGCCACTGCCGCTGCCAGTAGGCGCGCACTTCGGCGTGGCCCGTGGCGTAGTCGCCCTCCCAGGCCTTCGACCAACGCACCTGCGGGTGCAGCGTGGCCAGGACCGTGGGAATATCGCGCGCATTGAAGGCGGCGTAGGCTTGTTGGATGAGTTGTTGGGGCGTGTTCATAAAAGGCAGAAAAATAAGTCAATGTAAGCCAATCACTACACGCTGCCGCAAGAACTATTTCACTTGGCGGTCAGCAGTTAACTCAGGCTGGCTACTAGGTTGCGAAGGCGTGGCGGCTGGTGAGCCAACATCAAACGAGTGAGCAGGTTTGGGCAACATGCCGCTTGGCAACATGATGGGTGAGCCTATTTCTTTCATTCAATTGCCGGCTGTGCTGTAAAGTTTAGAGGAATTGAGCATCGGCTCCAGATGAATAATCTCGCGCCCGAGCTTTTATTCCGGAAGCCTTCTTCCATTGTGCGTAACTCATTACCACTCGCTGGCCATTCCAGCTTGGGTATAAGCTGCAAGAAACGAGGCCGGCAAGAAGCAAAACCAAATGCTGAGGTAGATTGTCACTGCTTTCCGCGTAGTAATCAAATAAGGCCGAACTGTATCGGCGAGCCAACCTCTTCCATCCCATGTCCATCACCTCCCAAGCCGACCTAACCGGCCTTCAGCGCATCAGCCACGCCGTGGGCACCACCCTGAAGCAAATGCGCGAGCACGCCCAGTCGGGCATGACGACCCAGGAGCTGGACGAATACGGCGGCAGCATCCTGGCGGCCCTGGGAGCCAAATCGGCCCCGCGGCTGACCTACGGGTTTCCGGGCTGGACGTGCATCAGCGTGAACCACGAAGTAGCGCACGGCATCCCCTCCTCGCAGAAAGTACTGCGGGAAGGCGACTTGGTCAACATCGACGTATCGGCGGAGCTAGGCGGCTACTGGGCCGACAACGGTGGCTCCTTTGTGCTCGGGGCCGACATTCACCAGCATCAGCCGCTGGTCGATGCCTCCCGGCACATCTTGCGCACGGCTCTCAGCCGCATCCGGGGCGGGGTGCGCATTGCCGATATTGGTGGGTTGATTGAAGCCGAAGCGCGAAAGGCGGGTTTTCGGGTTATCAAGAACCTGGTAGGGCACGGCATCGGCCGCAGCTTGCACGAGGAGCCCAGGGAAATACCCTGCTACTACGACCGTTACAACCAGAAACGCTTCCAGAAAAACTCCGTGGTGGCCGTGGAGACGTTTATTTCCACCCGCGCCAGTATCGCCCATCCGCTCGGCGACGGCTGGACGTTGACCACCAAAGACGGCAGCTTCGTGGCCCAGCACGAGCACACCATTATAATAACCGACGGCCAACCCCTTATTCTCACCGAGGCCAACCGTATTTGGGAGTAAACGAGAGCTATCCAGAGGCAGTTGGAAAGCAATGCCCTGCGCAGCTTGCCCTACCCAGGTATTATTCACCACTAAAAAAATCCGATGGGCAGGGGCTCCTGTACCCATGGAGGCTGGCTTAAACTACCTACGAGCCGGTGGCCCGGACTTTTCTGCGCTTGGCAGCGGCTGTTTGGAACTGTGCCGACATGCCCGGCATCCTAGCCAAGCCACGCTATACGCCGAAGGTGGTTCAACGCTCCCGCTGCTAGGCATCAATAGCCTCTCAACCACCTGCTGCCCGCGGACTGTGGGTATTGGGGGCTGCTGACGGTGCGGCGAGGTTGCCGGCTCGAATGGCCGATTCAAGGGCCAACGCGGATTCAAAGGGCCTGGCAGTTTTGCAGTAGGTAACCTAGTTTGCCTAGCTAGTGGCGGGGCCGACGGGCTCGCTGCGCCTCAAAGTACCTCCAGCCGCAGTACTTGGCAGCCCGTCTGCTGAAGGCGGGCGAAGTAGGCATTTGACTCCAGCAGTTGATAGGGGAAGTACAGGCCGGCCGGGGTCGGCGGCTTGCCATCTAGCCCAGTCAGTCGTTCCAAAACCATCGCGACTCCCAGCCCGGTTAACGGCGCCGCGCCTTCCCGATGCACCACCGCATGACGGGTGCGAAGAGGTTGGCCCGCGTGGTCTTCTCCCGCGAGTTCAATAATGATTTCGGTCGACATGGGCTCGCCGCGACGGCGGGTCGAGCTCACCCCCGTCGCGAGATTGAACTGCACGTTGGGTGCGCCAGTGGCCACGGCCAGACCGACGACGTCGATGGAGGAAAATCCGGAGGCTTCCACCGGGGTGCCGTCGACGGCTCGGAACTTGACTTTCGCCTCGTCGGGAGCGCGCCAGAGGTAAGTGCTGTCGCGGCGCGTGAGCGCGGCGGGCATCATCTTGTGCAAGTGCTCGAAGTCAGCGGCCACCGCCGGACCGCCCGTATCTTGCTCATCGACCAGCGCGCCGATAGTGATGGCGTGGACCCAGCTAAATTCCTTGGCGAATTCGAGCGTGGGCACCGTCGTGGCGCCCACGAGCCATTCGTAGCCAAGCACGACGGGGGCGGCAGTTGGCTGGTGCATGTAGGTTGCGATTTCGGGGGCAATTTCGAAGACGCCCGATGAGATGCTCAGATGCGGCACCTTGCGCGCCTGCGCAAACCGGAGCCCAGCGAGCGTATGGTCCATGTAGAAGATGGCAACCGCGCTGACTGGGCGCGGGCCTAGGCCTAGGTCATCGGCAGCCAGGTCGAGCACTACACCCTCAGCATGACCGATTTCGACCGCGGCTTCGTTGACCTTGGCCAGGTCGCGGCCGCCAATGAGGAGCGGGGCGTTGGGGTGAGCGGCGCGCAGAAACCGGGCCGTCTGGCGGCCGATTGCGCCGGAACCGCCAATGAGGAGGATGGGATGTGGAGACATGGATGACTTCCTTAAGTTGATTTAAAACCTACCAATGGTAACTTAACTTTAATTACCATTGGTAGGTTTCAGAAAAGCCAAAACAAATTACTGTTGGTAACTTAGAGTGTTTACTCAAAGGCCGTTTTAACAATAAGGGGCGATCAAATGAAGAACACTGAAAAAGCAATCGTGCGAGCTTCAGCTTCCCGTCGGTTGTCCAAGGCGGCGCGGCGGCAGCAACTGCTTGATACGGCGCTGTTAATCATCCGGGAAGCAGGGGCGGACCGGTTGACGCTAAAGCACTTGGCTACCCGAGCTGGCGTTTCCAAACCCATCCCCTACGAACACTTCGGCACCCGGGCCGGGCTGTTGGTTGAACTCTACCGGTTGCTCGACCGGCAGCAGGTAAAGGCGCTACAGGAGGCCCTGGAACGCGTTCAACAGGACTTGAGTAGCACGGCCAGCGTCCTGGCGTCCACCTATATTCACTGTTCCGTGGATACGGGAGGCGAATGGCACGCTGTGGGCGCTGCCCTCGTGGGCAGCGAGGAAATGAGCGCCGTGCACCAGGAGTTACTTGCTGGGTACGCCCAGTTGTTCGCCGCGGTGCTCGCACCCCACAGCCCCCTGCCACCCGCTGACTTGCATCGGTGCTGTGTCGGGCTAGTCGGGGCGGGCGAAGCCCTCTCCGTAATGATGCTCGCCGGGCAGTGCAGCGAACAGGAGGCGGCGCACACCTTTTCTGCCCTAATCCGCGGGGGACTGAGTGGGCCTTCGCCCGGCAAATAATGCCACATCCGCAGTAACCCGCCCTCCAATATGATTCCTGGGCCATTCAGCATCAAGGGGGCCAAGTTGTTTGCTGAGTTGGACTCCAGCTACGCCTACAAATATGATTTGCTGCGCAGCTACGTGTTTGAGTTGGCGCACACGGCCCTGAAGCTGGAGCCCGCCACTGTGCTCTACCGGAAAGGCACCGCCACCCGCATTGCCACGCTGTTCACGGAGTTGCTGGAGCGCTCATAAGCCGCAGAAATAAAACCAGGGATACCGACCGGGGAAAGGAAGCTCCTACCGGCCCGGCGCCAACCAAGCGGCTAGGTTTTCGCGCAAGTGCTCGGGCGACGACGTGCCGGGGATGGGAATGATGTGCGGCCCGAAGTCGAGCAGCCAGCGCAGGGCGTACTGGTTGGGCGTCAGCCCGGCGGCCTGTGCCGCCTGCACCAGCGCCTCGGGGCGTTGCCCGGCTGCTACGGGGGTGTGGGCCACGAAGGCAATGCCCAGGTCGGCCGTGGCCTGTACCAGTTCCTCGTGGCGGCGGTCGGTGTAGCTGAACGCGTTCTGCACCGCCGCCACGGTGACCACGGCCCGAGCCTCATGCAGCTGCGCCAACGAGACGTTGGAAATGCCCACATGCCGGATTTTGCCCTCTCGCTGCAAGTCAGCCAACGCGCCTACTGACTCGGCGAAGGGCACTTCCGGGTCGGGGCGGTGCAGGAAATACAGGTCGTGGGTGTCGCGCCGCAGGCGGCGCAGGCTGTCTTCGGCCGCTTGCCGGAGGTAGTCGGGCCGGCCGTTGGCGTACACCTTGCCCGGCGCGTACTTTACGGCGCCGCCCTTAGTGGCTACCACCACACCGGGGGCATACGGAAACAGGGCGTCGGCCACCAGCGTCTCGGAATTGCCGGGCCCGTAGGAGTCGGCGGTATCGATAAACGTGACGCCGCCGGCCACGGCTTCGCGTAGAATATGGCGGGCGGCGGCCGGGTCATCCGGGTTGCCCCAGACACCGGCGCCGGTGGTGGCGCGCATCGTGCCGAAGCCTAAGCGGCCAACCGTCAGGTCGCCGCCAATGGTAAACGTGGGGTGTGGGTGCATGGTCTTGTCGTTGAGAGTGAAGAACAAGACAAAGGTCCGCTGCCGGGCTGGCAGGCGTCCGGTAGGAAGTGCAGAACCACGGGTACTTTTTGGCGGGCGGCTAGGCGGCGCGGAAATCGGAAGGCGAGCGGCCGACGGCGGCTTTGAAGAACTTGGCGAAGTACGAAGGGTCGGTAAAGCCTAGCCGATAGCCAATTTCGCTGACCGAGAGGGCCGTGGAATTGAGCAGGGCCTTAGCTTCCAGCGCCAGGCGCTCCTGCAGCAGTTGCTTGGGCGTTTTGCCCAGGTCCCTCTTCACCGTGTCGCTGAGGTGGTGGGGGTGCAAGTGCAGCCGCTCGGCAAAATCGGCCACGGTCCAGGCCCGCTCGTCCTGCCCGGTCACCAGCCGGAAAAAGTGCTCTTCCAGCAAATGCTCGAACGCTTTAACAACGGGAACCGGACGCTCGGGCGCGGCGGGGCCGCTGGCATGCCGTTCGTCATAGGCCTCCTGAATTTTGAGCAACAGCACGGCCAGGTAGTGCCCCAGGATGGCCTGCCGGTGCCGGGGCGGACCGTCCTGCTCGGCCAGTAGCGTTTCCAGCAAGGCCAGCATAGGCGCCGCCTGGTCGGGGGCCAGGGGCAGACGTACGTCGGCGTCCAGGGCAAAGTACGGCCGCACGCACTGGGCCGCTTCCGGGCCCAAGCCGCGCAAAAACTCCTCGGTAAACAGGAGCACGAAGCCTTTCCAGGCACTCAGCTTGCGGTAGTAGCGCAGGTGCTGCGGCCCTTGAAAGTACAGGTCGCCAGCTTGCATGTGGTACTCCGATAAGCCGATGGTGTACACCGCCTCGCCTTCGCTCAGGTAGCAGATGGAGTAGGTGTCGCTGCGAAAGACGGACGTTTCCTGCAGGTGCGTCTGCGGAACCTGCTCGTGGCGGTGCAAGTGGATGTGTGGGTGCCGGGCTTCCACGGTACGCAATGCCCGCAGCAGGGTAGGAATGTCTCGAAAGTAATCGACTTCGGTAGCAGCCATGCGCAAGGCAGGTAAGGGCATTGAACCCGCTGCTAAAGAAGTTGCGGCGGTTAGATTAAGTGGATAAGAAAGTCCTACTTGCTTATTGAAGGTTTATAACCACTCAAGAGTCACTTGTTTTTGTCCCTTTTCAAAACAATGATAACCACCTTATTTTAAGGAAGTAGGGTGCGCACGAAGCCCACGAAACACGTAAGCCAAAACGCGCTGAAATGCAGAAGGCGGTACAGCCGCAGAAAGTCGGGCGTCATCATTAGGCCTAGTAAGGAAAGGGGCATCTGCAGCCTCGGAGGGGCCATAACAGATTTTCCCAGTACCACCTTGGGCGTAGGTGCCCTATTCTTCTCCGTCTGGTAGCTTCACGAGACTGAAGGAGTCCAGATAGACAGGAAGAATATGAGCAGTTGGCGCGAAGCCCTGCGTAGCAAACAAGCCCACGTAGCGCGGCTCAATGGAAAACGTGCCGCTCGAAGCTTCTTTAAACGCAAAGCTTTCCATGGCACCGGTGGCGTAAAGAAACCGGAAGCGCCGGCCTTTTTTCTCAATCTTCAATGCCGACTTGTGTAGATTGGCAGCAACCAGCGGCTCACCGGGCTGCTGCAGGGTGAAGAGCGGCAGGTGGACGAATTCCTCGGGCTTGCTGCGGTTGGCAGCTTCAGCCGAGCTCAGCCCTTGAATTAGAATTTCGGGCGGGCGGGCGTAGCCGCCGAAGTAGTCATTGTAGGACAAGGACAGGCGCAGCAGCTTGCCCGTAAAGTCTGCGTTTTCTGCCAGCAGCAGACCGGCCTGCTGCCAGTTGTGGGCGGGAAAGAACCGGTCGAAGTGGATTTCGGTCGAAAAGTTTTCCGCCGGTACCCGCCGCATCAGCAAGTTGGGGAGGCCGGCAGGGCGCGTGGCCGCCGGCCAACTGTCGCCGGGCAAGGTGTAAAGCGTCAGGTAGCCAGGCCGGCCCGCGTGCTGGGGCCACCAGGTGCGGTCAGCGTGCTGCACCGTCCACCCCCGGCTGCGCAGGGAGTCCGCAGTCGTGTTGGCAAAGGCGTCGTGAAAGTCGGGGGCAGCGAAAATTCCCAGCAGCCCGCGCCCCTGCCAGAAACCCAGCGCGACGAGCACCGCCCCGGCAACGAGCAGCCCGAGCGATTTCCATCGCCTGGACGAGCCGCGCTCCTCTGTATGAGGAAGAAGCGAAGCGGCTAAGCGGCTACGGTACTGAAGCCAGTAGGGGTAGTGGCTCTCGTGCGTTTTGCGTTTTCCCTCGTCGGTGTGCGGGGCCCGCAGGACAAAGCGCGCCAAAGTGTCAAGCGTGGCTACGGCCGGATTTTCCTTTCTGCCTTCGGTCCGGCCGAGCACGTAGAGCGAGTAGTTTTTCAGGCTCTTGGCACCCACTACTAGACCGGTCTGCTCTAGGATAGCCGCCGCCAATGCTCGGCTGTCGGCCTCGGTCAGAGGGACCCGCAATGCCTCGCCCAGGCCCACCTGGCAGGCTTCCTTGAAGAGAGCAGTAAAGGTGGCATCGTGGCGGTCCTGATCCATGTAAAGCCAATTCTACGACATTTCCGCGGCAGTTCCGAAGGTTTCCGGCGCGGTTCCGCAGTTCCCGCGAAGCCGCCGGCACCTTTGCCACATGTCAAAATTAACCGCTTCCGCACCCTGCCTTGGCCCCTTCAGTGGCCTGCCGTCCGCTTTGCGCGCTCCCGGCCCCAATCCGTCATTGCGTTATGGCCTAGGCTCCCCGCCCGGCCTAGCGGCGGGTAACGGTGCCGCCTGCCAGCAATTCTTTTTAGCGGGTCAACTCCTGCACCCTTGCTTGGTCAGAAACCTTCGCTGCGGCCTACTGCTCGTGTTACTGCTGGCGGCCGCTCTTGGACCGAACCGGGTGCGTGCCCAGACGTCCCCGGAACTTCCCGCAGGGCTCACATCCCCGGGCGGGACCGGCTCGCTCACGGGCACGGTGCTCGACTCGCTTGACGCCCGGCCCGTACCGTTCGCAACCGTGCTGCTGCTGCCCGCCGCGGCCGGCGCCGACCAGGTCCTCTCGGCGGTGGCGGCCGACGAGAACGGCCGCTTCACCCTTGCACAAGTGACACCCGGCCCCTACCGGCTGCGGGTGAGTTATGTGGGCTATGGCACCCGTACCCGCGCCGTAACGGCGGCCGGCGCAACTGCTGTCGGCAGCATCCGCCTGCCCGTCGTGGCCACCAACTTAGGCGAGGCCGTGGTAGTAGGTCGGAAACCGGTGGTGGAAGTGCTTCCCGACCGCCTTGTCTATAACGCCGACCAGGACGTAACCAACGCCGGCGGCACCGCGGCCGACGTGCTGCGCAAAGCGCCGCTGTTGGCCGTCGACGGCAACGACCGGGTAACCTTGCGCGGGTCGAGCAGCTTTCGGGTACTGATTGACAACAAGCCTTCGCCCACGCTGGCCAGCAACCTGGCCGACGCCCTGAAGGCCATCCCGGCCGATCAAATTCAGCGCGTGGAGGTGATTACGACGCCCCCGGCCAAGTACGACGGGGAAGGCACGGCCGGGCTGATCAACATCGTGCTCAAGAACGGCACGGACCGCGGCGTGAACGGACGCACGGAGATAAGCAGCAGTAACCGCAACACCACCGGCAACGCCTCGCTCAACTTCAAAAAGGATAAAATCAGCTTCAGTTCGGCCGGCGGGGCAGGGCGCTGGTACGGGCCGGCGGCGTTCCGGCGCGAGCGCACCGACTTTTTCGTCCCGCGCCCCGACAGCACGCCCTCCCAACTCTCCCAGCGCGGCCAAGGACGCTACGGCGGTGGTTGGGGCTACGGCCGTTTGAGCGTGGATTACGACCCGGTGGAACAGCATTCCTTTTCGTTGACTGGCTCGTTGGTCGGCTACCGAGGCTATAACCAACAGGACTTGTTCAATTACTACGACGCCGGCGACTCGGCCCGGAACCAACAGTTTGTGCGCGACACTAGGACGGTGTTCAGCAACTTGAGCGGGGAACTTACCGGCACCTACACCCGCACCTTTGCCCGGACGCCGCGTCGCGAGTGGAGCATCCTGGGCCAAGCCGCCCGCCCCGTCGGCACATTCGGCTACGACTTCAACCAATACCAGGGCCCCACACCGCTGCCCGCGGCGCCGGCGCTGCAGGAGCGTAGCCGCGGCCGTACGCCCGGCCGCGAATACACCCTGCAAACCGACTTCACCCAGCCCTTCGGCGACCAGCAAACCCTGGAAGCCGGCCTGAAGAGCATCTGGCGCCAAACTGGCTCCGTGGCCGAGGTGGCTGATGCGGCGGGGGCCGGGGCGGAATTGTCTTTGCTCCCCGACCGCGCCACCGACTTCGGGTACGCCCAGAACGTGCGGGCAGCCTACCTCACTTACTCGTTCCACCCCTTCAAAAGCGCGAAGCTGAGCATGAGTTTGGGCGCCCGGGGCGAGTACACGACCCTGCAAGCCGAGGTGCGCCCCACCGGCACAGCCTTCCGCCAGGACTACGCCACCCTGCTGCCCAACGGCAACGCCCAGCTTGTGCTGAGCGAGGCCACTACCCTGCGCCTGAACTACTCGCGGCGCATCACCCGGCCGTTTATCGACTACCTCAACCCGTTCCTGGACCGCTCCGACCCGCGCAACCTGAGCGTGGGCAACCCGGCGCTCAACCCGGAGTTGACCGACTCCTATGAACTAATTTACAGCGCCTTAGTCAACGGTATCGCCTTCAGCCTCACCGGCTCGGTCCGGCGCACCGGCAATGCCATCGAGCGTGTGCTGCTGCCCGCCAGCAGCATGGCGAGCGAGCTGCCCGGTGGGGGCGTGGGCACGGACGAAGCCGTGACCGTGGGTACTTACCGTAACGTGGCCGCCAACACCATCGCCCAGTTCACTTTCTACGGCTCGGTTAAGCCTACCAGCAACTGGGAGTTGAGCGGGGGTCCAACCGGGGAATACGTCGTGCGCAACTCGCCCGCCTTGGGAGTTCGGCAGCGCGGCTTCTCGGCCAACGTGAGCCTGAATACGTCTTACAAGCTGCCCAAAGACTTTACCGCCCAGGCTTTCGTACAGGGTTCGCTACCCACTATTGCCTTGCAGGGCCGGGGGCCGGCTAACCTTTCTTACAACGTGGGCCTGAAAAAAACTTTCTGGGATAACAAAGCGGACGTGGCGGTCAACCTTGTTTCACCCTTCAACGGCTCCTGGGTTAACCGCAGCACCTTGGCTACCATGGCCTTCTTGGAGCGACAAGAAACCATCACCTATCCGCGCGCATACCGCGTCTCGCTAAGCTACCGCTTTGGTCGTGACCAGCAGGGACGACCACGCAAGGCGGTTAAAAACGACGACGTGAAAGGAGGAAGCCCCCGGCCGGGCGGATAACTTCCCAGAACTTCAACTCAATGGCAGGCCTGCTTGAAAGTTACGGGCTCACCCGCGCGCCTGCACCAGAGCTTCCACCACTGGACGCATCCCCTCAATAAAGCCTCGCGTCACGGCGCCCGTCGGGTCCAGGCTGGGGTCGAGGATGGTGATGTCCATTCCCACGGCTTGCGGGGATTGGAGCAACGGGGTCAACAAGGCCGTTAGCTCCGCATAGGTTAGGCCACCGGGCTGGGGCGAATCCACAGCCGGCATCACCTCCTGGTCGAGTACGTCCACGTCGAGGTGCACCCAGAAGCCGTCGAGGCGGTGCGCGGCTACATGCGCAAGAAAAGCGGCCGCGCACGTCGCCAGGCCTTGTTGTCGCACGGCGGCTAAGTCCAGGTAATGAATAGACGACTCGCGAATGGCAGCTACGTAGCTGGGGTCCTGGTAACGGTTGCCTACGCTCCAAGCGTGCTCAGGGGCTACGCAGGGGCCTTCCTGGCCGGCCAGGCTAGTGAGCTTGTCAGGACCGCGGCCCGTGACCAAGGCTAGGTCCATGCCCGCCGCTCCGCCCGTCTGGGATAGGCCCGGCCAGGCATAATCAGTATGGCCGTCGAGGAAAAAAAGGCCGTAGCGCCCCTGCGACTTTAACCCGAGCATGTTGCCCAGCAAAATGCTGCAGTCTCCGCCCAGCACTAGCGCAAATACCCCCTGCCGTACCACCTCGGCCACACAAGCAGCCAACTGCTGCGAATAGGTTGCAATGGCATCGGCGTTTCGTACGCCTGACGCCGGGTCCAGGCGTCCACCGGCGTAGGGTGGAGTGGGTACGGTACGCACACGGGCCGGAGCCACCATATCGTAGAAGCCCCACTGCTTTAGCCATGCAGGCAGCAAGTTGACGGCAGGCTCCACGCCGGCTCTAGGGGCCCGTAGGCCTAAGTTGCTAGGCGCTTCCAGCAGGTCAATCATGAGGTTAAAGTAGCGTTAGTACTTAACGAGAACCAATTACGCAGGAATTCTCCTACAAGCTACCGCGGTGATTACATCCGCACAAACTTTCGACCATAATCATCGAGCAGTCCTACGTAGAATTGTGCCGCACTTACTTGTAACCCTGATGGCTCCTACTTGCACCGCACAGTGAGCTTTGAGCGGCCTATTGGGTGCCCCACCGAGGACCGTTCCTGCACTTTATTCAGCTTTGTCCCAACTTAGCCCTACGATTGCCTCTTACTTAGGTATCACCTGCGAATCCCTGAACCGGGTACGGTGGGAACTAGCCAACCCAACTTTCGGCCTCGTCCTTGGCAGCACGCAGTTCTCTACGGCATTCTTTTTACCATGCATCATCGCGTTGGCCTAGACCGGCGAGTACTTCTAAACACACCACCCTTGTACCCGACTATGGAATCCAAACCCCTGAAGAACAGCTCCTTGTCCTCTGATATCTTGCCTTGGCCATCCCTGCCCGCCGACTCTTGGACCGATACGAGGGAAACGTTGCACCGGTGGACGCAAATGGTGGGCAAAACCCGGCTGGCCCTCAGCCCCATGGTCAATCATTGGTGGCAGGTCCCACTCTACATCACGCCGCGCGGCCTTTCCACGGGGCCCATGCCTTACGCGAGCGGCAGTTGCGAGGTCGTATTTGATTTTCGCGGCCACTGCTTGCGGGTGCACACCAGCGACGGGCAAACCCGCGAGATGGCGCTGCAGCCCCGTTCCGTCGCCGATTTTTACCGGCACTACCTGCGCTTATTACGGGAGGCCGGTATCGACGTTAAAATCTGGCCCGTGCCCGTGGAGGTAACCGACACAACTCCTTTCCCGGACGATGAGCACCACCGGGCCTATGACCCGGCAGCCGTCGAAACGTTTTGGGCCATCATGTTACGCGCCGACCGGGTGCTGAACGAGTTTCGCAGCCGCTTCACCGGCAAGGTCAGCCCGGTTCATTTTTTCTGGGGCTCCTTTGACTTGTGCGTGACCCGTTTTTCGGGTCGGCCGGCCCCAGAGCATCCGGGCGGGGTGCCTGGCTTGGCCGACTGGGTGACGCGCGAAGCCTATTCCGACGAAGTGAGCAGCGCCGGCTGGTGGCCCGGCGGCCACGGGGCAGAGGCCGCGTTTTACTCGTATGCTTACCCGTCACCAGCTGGTTTTGCCGAGGCCCGTGTGCAGCCCGAAGCGGCTTTTTTCAGCGCCGAGATGGGCGAGTTTCTTTTGCCCTACGAACAGATGCAAACCGCCGAAACCCCGGATAAGGAACTACTCGGCTTTTTGCATTCTACTTACGCGGCGGCGGCCAGCTTGGCCCAGTGGGACCGCCCGCGTTTGGAGCGGGACTACATAGCGCAGGAATAACCGATTCCATCCTCTGGGGCAATGATAGAAGCCCTAAGCTCACCTTCCCCGGCTCACCCAGCATTCATGCCAACAATGCCCGCAAACAACCCATTGCCGGGCAGAGGCTGATACTGCTTTTACATTCGAGTCAAAGAACCACCTAATCGCGGCTCAACTCCATGCAAAAGCTGCACGAGCGGCTGCGCGGCCTGCTGCAGGTAACGATTGCCAAGCTCCACGGGCTGGCCCGCGGCGGCAGGGCCGAGCTGGCTTCAGCCCTGGACGTGCCCTTCGGGGCGAAGGGCAGCATGGGACTGGCCCAAATGGAGGTGTCGATTCCGCTACGGTAAAGGCGCAGGCGTGATCGTCTCGGTTTCCGCCGTGTAGACTTCGCCGTTGGTCTGGCGGTAGTAAATCGTAAACTGCTACAGCCTCTTTACTGCCGGCGCCTCAGGTAATGTAAAGACCTCAAAGCGAAAGGGATCTTGCGGGCTCTGGCGCGACGGAAAGATTTTACTTCTGCCATTCTCATCCGCCAAAGACATACATATTAACTGGATTTGCGCTACGCACTGGCGCAAATCCAATGAATACGCTTGCATCTGCACGCTTACGTATTACACCTACCGGCAGCTACACCGTTCGGGAATTTACTTTAACGCTTGTTTCGTGAGATTTTCAATCGATACTTGAGAGTAACGTCCTTCGTTCATAATTTAAATTTTAATTGCAAGTGCACCCAGATAATATAGATTGGTTGAATCGGTGTTCATCTGCGGTTAATTTTCACTTTAATTTTGTGAGACGGTTTTGAACAACCACGGCGACGAGCAGAATCGCGCCGCGCAAAACGGGCTGCCACCACGGACTGATTTGCCCTTCGAGATTAAATATATTAAAAATTAAGCCGAGCAATAAAACGCCGACAAGCGTTGACAGCACATTGCCCTGCCCGCCCGTCAGCAAAGTGCCGCCGACAACAACGGCCGCGATTGCGCCAAGTTCTATTCCAACTCCTTCGACCGGATTTCCGGCTCCCAAACGGGCAGATAAAATTACGCCCGCCAGTCCTGCCAAAGCGCCGCTGATTGCGTAAACGCCGATGGTCGTGCGCGAAATATTTAATCCCAAAAGACGCGCTGCTTCGTCATTGTCGCCGAGCGCGTAAACGTGCCGCCCGAAGCGCGTGTAATTGAGCACCACCCAGCCGACGGCGAAAGCAATTAGCAAAATCAAAACCGGAACCGGCAGAAAATCGCCGATAACGCCGCGCCCCAAATAAATAAAATCCGCAAATGATTGCCCAATTCGCACGCTTTTTTCGTCAGTAATGGCTAAAACGAGTCCGCGCGCGGCGATCATCATTGCGAGCGTCACAATAAAGGGTTGAATCTTGGCTTTGGCGATGAGTATGCCATTGACCAGTCCGAGTAGAGCTGCCACCGCGACTGCGCCCAATACCGCAACGAACACGCCGTTTGGCACAAGATAAGCGGCGACGACGCCAGCAAGCGCGAGCAGCGAACCGACCGACAAATCAATGCCGCCGGTTAAAATCACAAACGTCATGCCGACCGCGATCAATCCGACCATCGAATTTTGCCGCAAAACGTTAAGCAAATTTTCGGGCGTTAAAAATGCTTCGTAGCGAATTGTGGCAATAGCGCACACCGCAACCAGCATCACGAGCGCGCCCTGGCTTTGCATCACCGAACCGATTTTTGCCGCCATTGTACGCGGTCTGACTTCGGTCGTGTCCCGGATCGTAGCTTCTGCTTGGCTCATAAGAGGTATATTTTTTTTCGGATAATTTTTTAATTTGTTTTTGGGCGTTGCAAATAAACTGCGAGCAGAATAATTGCGGCTTTAATAACGAGCGACCATGAATATTTCATGTCGTTCATATTAAAACTGGTCGTAATTACGATCATAATCAGCGCCCCGATCACCGTCCCGATGATGCTGGCTCGTCCGCCGGTCAAAGGCGTTCCACCGACAACCGTTGCGGCAATTGCGTCGAGTTCAATCGCATCGCCGATTTTTGAAGCGTCGGAAGCGCCCAGCCGCGCCGTATAAATCAAACCGGCAATGCCAGCGAGCAGACCGCTGACTGCATAAACCGACAACTTTGTCGAAACCGTTGGCACCCCGGCAAGATGCGCAGCCGTTTCATTGCCGCCGACCGCCGCAATGTACCGCCCGAAAATCGTCGAACGAAACACAAAAATCGCCAGTCCGACGATTGCCGCGAGCAGCAGAATTTGCACCGGGATTCCGGCGATTACACCTTTGCCCAAATACTCAAATGCCGGGTTGCTAAACGGAATTAACTGCCCACCGTTGCTGATAACTTGCGCGATTCCGCGTCCCGCAATTAGTACTGCCAGCGTAATGATAATTGGCTGAATTCTAAAACTGCTGATCAATACGCCATTTAACGCGCCTACTGCGGTGGCCACCATCAAACCAATCAGAACCGCCGGAACCGCGCCATAATCGAGCGAAACTGCCGTGACGGCCGAGGCAATCGCCATAACCGAACCGACCGACAAATCAATGCCGCCCGTTGCAATCACAAACGTCATCCCGATTGCCACTAGCAGCGTCGGCGTTACCTGAACGAGAATATTGCTAAAACTAGTAAACGAAGCAAAACCCCGCGTGAACGCTAGGTTTACTATCAGCAAAATTGTTAGTGCAATCGCTGCTCCGTAAGTCGGCGCGTAATCGCTCAAAGTGCGCTTCTGCCGCGCGCGTGTGTCTTGTCTAATTGTATTTGCTTCAGCCATCTGATTGATTATGATTTCAAGGTTCAAGACGCTGATTTACCTCCGCCATGGCGTTGATAATCGAGTCTTGCGAGATTTGGTTACCGCGCAGTTCGGCGCTTAGTTTGCCGTCGCGCATGACGACCACGCGGTCGCTGCCTTCGACGAGTTCTTCGAGCTCGGACGAAATCATCAAAACGCCCAACCCTTCTTTTGCCAATTCATTGACGAGCGCCTGAATCTCGCCTTTGGCGCCGATGTCAATGCCGCGCGTTGGTTCGTCAAGCAACAAAAACTTTGGAGTGCAGCACAGCCAGCGCGCGAGCAACACTTTTTGCTGGTTGCCGCCGGATAATTCGCGGATTTTTTGCTCGGCCGAAGCGGCTTTGATCCCTAAGCGCCGCATAAATCGTTCGACTATTTCGTTTTGCTTTTTGCGCGAGACCACTCCGGCGCGGGTAAGGGCCGGTAATGCGGCGAGCGTTAGGTTTTCGCGCACCGACCAATCGGGAATAATTCCTTCGGCTTTACGGTCTTCCGACAAAAACGCGATTCCGGCGCGGATGGCATCGTTTGGTTCGCGCGCGTTGACTTCTTTGCCGTCCAAGACGACGCGCCCGATTTCTGTCTGGTCGGCGCCGAAAATCGCCCGCGCAACTTCGGTCCGCCCGGAACCAAGCAGACCCGCCATCCCCAGAATTTCGCCGCGCCGAACAGCGAGCGACACGTTTTGCATTCGCCGCCCGCGCGTTAGATTTTCGGTTGTCAGGAGGGGCGGGGCGTTGTCGTTAACAGTTTGGTGTTCGGCAAAGGCGGTCGCGCCTTTTTTCTCCAAATCCTCCCGCTGCTTGCCGAGCATTAAACAAACCAAATCAATTTGCTCCAGCCCTTTCAGATGGCGCGTCGCCACGAATTTGCCGTCGCGCAAAACCGTCACGCGGTCGCAAACAGCGTACAGCTCGTCGAAACGGTGCGATATATAAATAATCGCCGTGCCTTCCGCTTTCAAACGCCGAATCACTTCGTACAAGATTCCGACTTCTTTTTCGGTCAAACTGCTGGTTGGCTCATCAAGAACCAACACTTTGGCACCGAGGCTGACGCCGCGCGCAATCGCCACCATTTGCCGCATCGCAATGTTAAGGCTGCCTAAAGTCGCTTTCGGATCAATGGTTAAACCGAGTCTTTTAAGAAGTTCGCCGGTTTCACGATTCATTCGCGCCCAATCAATAAAACCAAATTTGCACGGTTCACGATTTAAAAAAATGTTTTCGGCGACCGTGCGAAACATCAATAAATTTACTTCTTGATATACCGCGACAACGCCGGCGCGTTGCGCGTCTTCGGGCGTGCGAAAATGGGTCGGCTTGCCTTCTAATAATATTTCGCCGCCGTCACGTGCGTAAGCGCCGGTCATAATCTTAATGAGCGTGGATTTACCCGCGCCGTTTTCACCGACGAGCGAATGAACTTCGCCGCGTTCCAACGTTAAACTCACGTCGTCGAGCGCGACCACGCCGGAAAAAACTTTGCGGATGTTCTGCATTCGCAGCAACGGTTCGTTGGTCATGATTAGTGATTAATAATTAGTGAAAAATAATTTATCATTAATTGATTCGCATTGCTTTTTAATAAGCTTTGGAAACAAACTGCGCTGCGTTTGACGAATCGAAGAATTTATCGGGCACAATAATCTTTTGCGGAATTTGTTCACCGCGCAAATATTTTTCGTAAGTATCAAACGCAATCGGGCCAAAACGCGGATTGCACTCGACTGTGACGTTCAGGTCACCAGAAACAATCGCTTCGAGCGCGCTCTTTTGTCCGTCAACCGAAACGACTTTGACATCTTTGCCCGGCTTCATTCCGGCGGCTTTTAACGCCTGAATTGCACCGAGCGCCATTTCATCGTTGTGCGTGTACACAACCGTAATATTTTTGCCGTGCGCTTGAATCAGGTTTTCCATGACTTTCTGCCCATTGGCGCGCGCAAAATCGGCCGGTTGCGAAGCGAGAATTTTCATGTTCAGGCTGCTTTTGATGGCCGCAAGAAAGCCCTTATTGCGCTCAAGCGCGACGCTTGAACCGGCCGTGCCTTCGAGAATAATAATGCCGGCTTTGCCGTTGGTGTTTTTGACCGTCCATTCGCCTGCGCGTTGACCTTCTTCGACAAAGTTTGAACCGATAAACGTCACATAATCGTGTCCGGGCGTTCCGGCGGCTGCGCGGTCAATCAAAAAAACCGGAATCTTGGCTTGTTTTGCTACTTCGAGCGCGCCCGTCAACCCTTCGAATTCTCGCGGAGCCAGAAAAATGGCGTCAACTTTGCGCGCCACCATGTCCTCGACATCCGAATACTGTTTCGAAGTTTGGGATTGTGCATCAGTGGACACTAGCTCGTAACCGCGCTTGGCGGCTTCGTCGCTCATTGATTTGGTTTCGGCAATCCGCCACGGTCCGTTATTTTCCATTTGCGAAAAGCCGACAACTTTTTTCCTACCGCTTTCAACGCTCGAGCTTGTTCCGGAACGTTTACGTTCGCAGCCAACTAAAATCAGCGCGATTGATAACAGGATAATCGCACCCACGAAACTTTTGCTAGTCAACAATTTCATCGTTTTCATTCCGGAAGTTAATTTTTTTGTTTTACCCGTTGGTGGTTTGATTCATAGTGAACCACCAACGCGCCCCGGCGATTGAGTCCAATGGCCGAGGGGCAGGTGTCCCAACCAGGCTCCCTCGAGCAAACGCCATGGAGGCATTAAAATCAGAGGATAGAAGGCTTACAGCTATTAAGGGAACGATAAAGAAAATCAATTCATACTCGGAGCACATTGAAATTGCTTCTCTTCTGTAAGTTAATAATATCAAAGTCCTAAATGCTGGGCTGCGTTATAACGCTTTATGTCGTCTAATCGCGCGTAACGCTCAATCATTAAATCAGTCTTCTGCTTGGTCTGATTCTTAATGGCCTTATTGGATTGCCCCGCCTCAACAGCAACGGTTACAAATGACGCCCGCAAAGAGTGAGCAGTATAGCCAGCTCCAAGATGAAGTTGTACAAGGTCGTTCACACTCTGGTCCGATAGCCGAGCCTTGCCAGGCTGGGCCGCACGTTCTTTATTGCCCCGGCTCATCCTTGTGAAGAGTGCTCCCGAAGTCCGCCCTATACATTCGAGCCATTCTTGGATTGCTCGTACCGGACAGTAGTCTGCACTGGGAGCGTAAAACACCGCTTTATCCTCACTCTCCCCATACTGGTTGGTCTTGCTGCGTTTCAAATGAATCACCAGTGCCTGCCGAGTCAGTTCAATATCTTCTACATTGAGCGCCACTAATTCAGACCGACGAAAAGCACCCGCAAAGCCTAGTAACAGCAAAGCCCGGTCCCGAAGTCCCGTAGGAGTGGTTAGGTCCATAGCGCGAACCGCCTGCTTCAACTCCGCCACCGTAAAAGCCGCCGCCTGCCGCTGACGCTTGCCAATTACGCGGGTAATACCATCGAGCACCACGTGCAATGCCTCATGGCTAGTAGGCGAAGGCTTTCCCGCCAACTGGTGAAGCTTTGCAATAGCCGCGACGTGCCGACGGATTGTAGCCAGCTTCATACCCCGGTCAGCCATCTGCGAAACGTAGCCGGCTACCGTGGTCACATCGGCCGGCAGATACAGCAACTCGTGATGTTCGCAGTAATCCTGAAAGCTGCGCAGGTCGGCCGCGTACCCGCGCTTGGTATTCTCGGCGCCGTGCAAACCGGCCTCTACATAGCGGCTAACCGAAGCCGGCATCTCGACCATCGAGTGCGAGCGAGTCGGAACCAGAACTGGGAGCTGCGATGCGTTTTCCATGTAGCCTATATAATAAGGAGTAAAACCTCGACTTTTGGTCGATTTCCAAAGATACAAGCTCAGTACCGACAATTAACTATTATCGGTACTAAGTTTGTATCTCCACCAAGAAGGTTCTAAAAGTTCTCCAACGTGTAAAATCCCAAAGATGATGACAGCGCCAAAGTGAAGTTTTACAAACAAATTGTTTTGTCTTCTACAATGGCGACTCTTGACTCTGCTTGGCTGGGAACGTCGGTACTGTTTTCCCGTCCATGGAAGCCTGCCCAGCCGGCTGGGTAACCCTGGCCTTGCCCGGCTGTCAAACGCCGCACCCGCAGCACCAACTTTGCAATGACTGTCTACCCATCTGCCTACACGACCGTGTACCTAAAAGACCAGGAAATAGCGCTGGGCAAAGCCTACCAACAGGAATTCTACGATAGCACCCGACAATTCAATCGATAGAGCGCCCGCAGCTTAGCTGGGTTAACAAGCCTTACCTTAGGATTAAAGGCATGCGAGCGGTCGACGGGCTCGCCCTAGATGCCGGGGCCAGTCAGGCGCACGGTGCCGTAGCCCAGACGTTGACGGTGAGCGGCTGGGCCGACTTGGGGGCAATGGTGCGGGTAGTAGACCTAAACGAAAACTTGGGTGGAAACAGGACGCTCGCCATGACAGCTGATGATTGACACGGTGAACAGCCCCTAATCCCTTATAAATAGAAGAAGAGAGCCCGGTGTAAAGCTAGCGAGTGGTAGAGGTGCTGAAACCGCCACTATTTGCGCGGCGCCTCATTCTTACTAAAGTAAGTAAGAAAGTTAGGTTGGCCGTTCGAGGCCGAGAGGCCACCATCAATCGTAAGGATAGCCCCGTTGACGAAGCCGGCGTCTTCACTGGCAAGAAAGACGACAACGCCCGCAATTTCGGCGGGGGTAGCAGCTCGCCCTATCGGTAGGCGGTCGGCAAAAGCCACCTTCAGAGCCTCCACTTTCTCGAATTCAGCGGTAGCCTCGGTCGAGGTAAAGCTTGGCGCCACGGCATTGATGCGCACGCCGCGCGCACCGTACTCGAGCGCCAAGGCCTTGGTAAAATTGGTGACGGCGCCCTTAGCCGCGTTGTAAGCACTCAGCCCCCAATCGCCGCCCAGCCCCGATACGGAAGACATATTAATGATGGAGCCCTTCGTCTTCAAGAGATGAGGCAGGGCTTCGCGCGAACCGAAAAAAACGCTGTCTAAGTCGGTTCCCATGGTCTTTCGCCAAAGTTCGGTGGTGGTTTGCTCGAAAGGAACCATGCTGGCGAAGCCTGCATTATTGACCAGCACATCTAGTTTCCCGAACCTAGTGACCGTGTCTGCGACCAGGCGCTGCACGTAAGCCTCATCTGACACATCGCCTGCGTGAATCAATGCCTTTGCAGGGTCGCCCTCCCCTAGGGTTTCGTGGAGCTTGTGTTCGCGCCGCCCGTTGAGCACAACGGACGCACCTTCTTGGAGAAAGCGGCGCGCTATTCCAGCCCCAATGCCGGAACCAGCGCCCGTAACAATTACAACTTTACCTTCGAATCGATTCATCATTGCTTTGAGTTTTAAGACAGTTTAGGTAGCGCATTGCTACTTTTCTCATTATTTCAACGTCGAAAAAAGGCCTCGGGCCTGAGCGGGTGTTGGCTGAACCTAAGCACCCGCTCAGGCCCAGCACCCGCCTTAAAAATCAGCTTTTTGCTGGTTCAGCTACTGCTTCCGCTGCCTCAAGCGGTTTTGCCGGGTAGACACGCGCTATGACAAGCTTGGTGCCCATTGCTTGGCCTTTTCACCTTGCGGCCATTGTGCTCTGGCTGCGTGACTGTTCACATACCCTAGTTCATCTCAGTCACTTGGTTGTCCTTCGCGGCGTTGGGCCAGGGCGTGGTGTCCAGCTTCAGGCGCGTGAGCTCGAAACCGGCTATGCGCCAGTGCCCGTCTTGCTTCTCGTAGCGCTCATGGTAATAGCCGAAACCATGCACCTGAGCTACAGGGGAATCAGTAGGGTTGGTGAAGGTCAAAATGTCTTCCATGGCCCAGATGCCGGTAGCGGTAGTGGGCGTGAGCAGCTCAATTTCGTGGTGCTTCACCTGATGCACGGACCGGCTTGGGTTCAGGTAAGGGGCTATCTGGCTCATGATGACTTCGCGGCCATCAAATTGCCCCTGTAGCTGACCTTCAGTGCCGTAGAACTTAAGAACCACGTCTTCGGTGAGCAACTGGCTGAAAGCCTCCCACTGCCGGGTATCAAGGTAGCGGCAGTAGCGCGCTTTCAGGGTTCGGATTTGTTCAATGTCAGCCTGCACGGGGTTGATTGGGTTGGGATTAAGATAAAAAAGAGAAAAGGGCAGCTAAGCGATAGATTGAGCGGGCTTCATCACTACCCGGCACCACACCGAGCCAACCGACCTCAAGAGCCACTAATAGGCGCCTACTTCGAACGGTGTCTCTTGTTGCAACGATTGAAGACGGGTAGCCCAGGCCAGCAACTCCGCCTGCCGGTCCGCGTCTGACAGCCGGGCCGGGCCATATACTACGTGGGGAGCGAGCACGGTCCAGCCGGTGAACTCCAGCATGCCCCGGTGCAGGGGGCGTAGCACCCCGGCTAAGTCACCATTGTATCCACCAGGCTGATAATCGCTGGCTCCGCTACCGGTAGTAAGCGAGAGCAAAGCCCGCTTACCCTGGAAGACTCCAGTGTCATACAATTGGCCCGCTCCGTAGGCTCGGCCGATGGCAAACACCCGGTCGACCCAGCCTTTGAGCACGGCCGGCACGCTAAACCACCAGAGCGGGAATTGCCAGATCATCACGTCGCACCAGATCAGCTTTTGCAGCTCAGCCTCAATATCCGGCGCAAAGCTTTGGTGCTCGGTGGCGTGTAGTTCTTCCACCTGCTGCTTATAGTAGGTCGGGTCGCATACGGTGGTGAAGTTGCGGCGGTCCGAAACGGGATCAAACGCGGCCGAGTAGAGATCGGACACCCGCACGGCGTGACCTGCGGTCTCGAGCGTAACCACGGCCGTGCGTAGCAGCGCGCCGTTGAAGCTTTGGGATTCGGGGTGGGCAAAAACAATCAATATGTTCATGACATGGTTTCTTTGAGGCAGCAAACCTACCTGCAACTCCCAACCATCTGCAACTCCGCAGCTCCTTGTGAGCTACTCACAAAAAAGAAAGTAATGTCTACTCGTAAACCCACGTCTACTAACAGCCGCAACCGCGCGGCCCTTGACGAATTCTGCGGCCTCACCTACGCCCTGAACATGCTCGGCGGGCGGTGGAAGATGCTCATTCTCTATAACGTTAACAAGAAGCTGCGCCGCTACAGTGAGCTCAAGCAGGCGCTGCCCAACATCACTGACCGCATGCTGGCCTTGCAGCTGCGGGAGCTAGAGCATGACGGGCTGCTGACGCGTACCCTATATGCGGAAGTGCCCACCCGTGTTGAATACGAGCTAACGACTAGCGGACACAACCTAACCGCCACCTGGTTGGGGCTAGAGGCGTGGGGCAACGCGCACCGGCATACAGTTGAACAATCCCAGTAGCCGCTAGCAGGCTTATGCTAACGCTGAAGAACTGGGCCACCGCTTTTCATTGCCGTAGTTAATTATCAATTCTACTTTCCATCCTCATGCAGCAGCTTCGGCAGCATATTGAACACCTTGTGTCCCTTACGGATGAGGAGTTTGCGGCGGTGGCTGCCCGGTTCAGTTGTCAGCAGTTCAAGAAGCACGCATTGGTGGTGCAGGTCGGCCAGCCGGTCAAATACAACTATTTCGTGGTAAAGGGGCTGCTGAAACTAGTGTATACGGACGAGGCAGGCAGGTCCCACTTTCTCTCCTTTGCTCTGGAAGACTGGTGGGAAACCGACTTTGCCGCCTACTACACCGCAACCCCTGCCACTTTATCGCTGCAGTGCCTAGAAGATACGGGCGAAGTCACAAAAATCACCCACACGACGGCGCCGGGCCCTCTAAGCGATGAGTTCAAGCAATAATTTGGTATGGATAGCTATTTGCCCTACGCGGCGGTTGCTCGCTGATAAAGGCTCTTCTTCCAAGAAGGCAGAATTACATGCTAGTGGCCTTGGTTAAAAGTTTGGTCCAAAAGTTAAGCGGTGACCTTAGCAGTTGCCGTCTTTCGGTGGGCGTGGATGACCACTTTACGGTGGCGTAAGTACTTATAAAGGATGACCTTGGAAATGTTCAGGCGCTGGGCAATCTCGTTAACGTCGAGTTGCTGCTCGCATCATCAAGGGAAACCCACCCCCTCCAGCTTGCGCCGCAGCAGCTTCTGACGAGCCGCGCCCGTGGTGCGTTGCAAGGCTTCCGTCAGGTGGTGACGTGCCGCTGCCGGGTCGCCGTTCAACTGGTGCAAGTCACCCAGCACGGCGTGGTACAGATAGCTACCGGTCAGCGCCTGGGCTTGAGCCGTCGCTTGCAAGCCCAGCGCGGGGCCATCGGCGCGGGCGACGGCCACGGCCCGGTGCAGGGCCACTACGGGGGAAGGGCGCAACGCCAGCAGTTGGTCGTAGAGCTGGCGAATGGCCAGCCAGTCGGTAGCGGCGTAGGTCGGGGCTCGGCAGTGCTCCAGCGCGATGCCCGCCTGCAGGTGGTAGGCACTAGCCTCGGGTGCGTCGGCGGCGCGGGCGAGGTGGCGCAACCCGCGGGCGATGAGCGGCTGGCTCCACCGGCGGCGGTCCTGCTGTTCGAGCAGTACCAGGTGGCCTTGCGCGTCGGTGCGGGCGGGCAGCCGGGCCGCTTGGAGGCAGAACAGGGCCAGCAGGGCGTGGGTGTCGGGGCCGTCGGTGCGCGGCTGCCGGGTGAGCAGCAGGGCCAGGCGCAACGCTTCGGCGCACAGCTCTTGCCGGATAGGCGCGGCGGGCTGTTCGGAGTCGTAGCCTTCGCTGAAGAGCAGGTAGAGGGCGTGCAACACGGCCGCCAGGCGGCGGGTCAGCTCGGCGCCGGTGGGCACTTCCAACGATACGCCGGCTGTGCGCAGGGTTTCTTTGGCCCGAAACAGACGCTTGGTGATAGTGTCGGGCGAGGTGAGAAAGGCGGCAGCAATTTCCGCCACGCTCAACCCGCCCAGGGTTTTCAGGCACAAGGCTACCTGCGCCGCCGGGCTCAGCGCCGGATGGCAGCACACAAACAGCGTCCGCAGTTGGCTGTCGGTTAGCTCCTCCGCCAGGTAGTGCGGCGCGGCTTCCGCCACGCGCTGCTCGGCCGCGCGTAGCTCTTGCCCGATGCGGCCCCACCGCTGCTCGCGGCGTAGCCAGTCCAGGGTTTTGCGCTGAGCCACGCGGTACAGCCAGCCGGCGGGGTTGTCGGGCACGCCGTGCAGGCGCCAAGCGGTCAGCGCTTCCATCAAGGTGTCCTGCACGAGGTCTTCGGCCGCGGCGAAGTGGGCCACGCCCAGCCAGCGCAGCAGCAGGGCTTGCAACCGCCCTGCCTCGTGGCGGAACAGGTGCTCGACTAAATGCTCGGCGGAAGCAAACGACATGGGCAGGCGACAAACGACGTACCACGTCCCGGCCGGCTAGGGAGCCGACCGGGACGGGCAGCACGGGCGAAAAAGGGAGTTAGTCGAACTTCACCAGCGGGCGGACTTCTACGGCGCCGTTGTTGTCCAAGCCCGGGCAGCCCTGCGCCAGCCGGATGGCTTCGTCCAGGTCGTGCGCTTGCAGCAGCAGAAAGCCGCCAACCACTTCCTTGCCTTCGGTGAAGGGGCCGTCGGTAACCAGCTCGCCCTGGCGGCGCAACACCTTGCCCTGGGGCCGCAGGGCCTCGGCGCTCACCAGCCGGCCCTGCGCCGCGATGCCGCCAATCCAGGTGTTCCATTTCGCCAGCTCGGCCTGCATGGCCTCGGGCGAACTGTCCCAGTACGCTTCCTCGGTAACGGCCGCGTTGTGGTAGAGAAGCATGAATTTGTCCATCGGAGTAAGATATGAGGGTTGAAAGAAGGGAAATTTAGGCTAAGACGAACTCGCCTTCCCCAATCGGACACGGGCGCCGAAAAAAATAATGAGTAGGTCGTCGGCCCGCTCAGGATACCACCTTGGCTTCCTTGCTGGGACGAAAGCCAACTTCTACCGCGCAGTTCATCGCGCAAGTCTATCAGCACTAGCGGTAAGCCTAGCCATACCAAGGCCTTTGCTGCCTAGTAGCCGTCAAGGCAGTTCGCAATTGAAGGGATTTAGTGACAAATATCCTCGCCTAGCCCTGCAGGACCGCGCGAACTTTGCCTTATCAAACGGACCGCCTACTGAACTGGCCGGTTCACCAAATTTATTTTGGTGCCGCGGCTTACCCCATTATCCGCTACCCCTGCGAATCAGCTTTTTAGTAAAACCCGGTATGCTTACGGATGCGGCTGAGGGTCTCGCGTGACACGCCCAGGTAGGAGGCAATCATATGCAGGGGTATGCGCTGATAAAAATCGGGGAATGCCTTCACAAACTCCTCGTAGCGCTCTTCGGCACTGTGACTGATGGCTGCGTAAACCCGGTTGACCTGGGCATCCAGGTTGCGCCCTCCCAGCTGGGCTTCCAACTCGCTAAAGGCGGGGATTTCTCTTTTCAGGCGCTCGAAGCTATCCTTCGTCCACAGCAGCACCTGCGTGTCTTCCAGCGCGTCGATTGCGCTTCGGGCCGGTTGTCCGGTACGAAAGCTTTCGGCGTCCGTAGTCCACCAGTTTTCAATTGCAAAGCGCAGGATGTGCTCCTCCGCATTCTCGTCGGTGCGGTAGAGGCGCAAACAACCGCTGACGACAAAGGCCATGTAGCGGCAGACATCGCCTTGCCGGAGCAAATATTCGCGTCGCTTGAGCTTTTGAACCAAGGCCGCGGCTTCGATTTGCTCCAACTCGGCATTAGTGAAAGCAGCTTTAGAAGTCAGGTAGTTTCGGAACGTTTCGACCATAGCGACGCGAGTAGTGGAATGGGCCGCACTGGCCAGATGGCCGCGTTGCCCAAGACAAAGAAACCAGGAAAAGCTCTCATGTTTTTTAGGTAACACGAACAGCCAGATGGGAGTTGGGCAGCCCGTTGTTTTGGCATCATGAGTCCCCGTTAAAAGTCCTGCGCCTCGACTACGCGCCTCTACCCAGAAAACAGAACCGGCTTATCTGCCCACCCTGGTGACTCGCTTCGCCGCGACCATTACATCCCTCTGGCCTTTATAAAAAGCCCACGAAAAGGCTTCCTGCATGCAAGCCTTTTTCAGCTTTAAAGGCTGTTGCGACAATTGCTGACAGTCTTCCTGAGGCGACTAATTCGGTGACAAATGTCCTCGTTTCGCCCCCACCTCTCCCTCCAATTTTGCTCTGTCAAATCGCCCTGCTCACTGAGTGGGTAGAGACATTAACATTTTTAAACAACCAGAAAAATGAGCAAGCTCAAGAACAAAGTCGCCGTCGTTACGGGGGCCTCGAAAGGAATAGGTGCCGCTATTGCCACTTACTTTGGCGCCGAAGGAGCGAAAGTGGTGGTCAACTATGCCTCCAGTAAAGACGGCGCCGACCGCGTGGTGCAGGCCATCAGAAAAGCAGGCGGTACGGCCATCGCGGTGCAGGGCGACGTGTCCAGCCAAGCCGATGTGAATCGGCTGTTTGAAGAAACCCGCCAGGAATTTGGCGCCGTGGACGTCCTGGTCAACAATGCGGGCATCTACGAGTACTCTCCGATCGAAGAAACCACAGTCGACTCTTTCCAGCGGCAGTTCAATATCAACGTGCTGGGCTCGATGCTCACCATCCAGGCCGCGGTAAAACAGTTCGGGGCCACCGGGGGCACCATCCTCAACATCAGCTCCGAGGCCGGCCGTTCGCCGATGGCCACCGGATCGGTGTACTCGGCCACCAAAGCCGCGCTGGATGCCATTACTACCGCCCTCTCGAAGGAGTTCAGCGGCCGCAACATCCGCATCAATTCCATTTTGCCCGGTTCGGTAGAAACCGAAGGCACGCACAGCAACGGCTTTGCGGGCAGCGATTTCGAGAAATTGCTCATCTCCAAGACCCCCCTGGGACGCGTAGGGCAGCCCGGGGACATCGCCAAAGTTGCCGTCTTTTTGGCCTCGGAGGATGCGGCCTGGGTTACGGGCGAAAAGATATCGGTCTCGGGCGGCATTTTCGGCTTGTAAGCAGTAAACAACTTTTGAATACTATGAAACCAAGCAATGCAAATGGCGCGCTGCAAGCGCCGCTAGGATCAGGATTTTCGGCCACTTCCACGGCCAGTGACGTTATCAAGGGAGTAAGCTTGGCCGGCAAGGTGGCCATCGTGACGGGCGGCTACACGGGTATTGGCCTCGAAACCACCAAAACGCTGGCCGCCGCGGGCGCCACCGTTATCGTGCCGGCTCGCAGCCTAGAAAAGGCCCAGGAAAACCTAGGGGGAGTAGCCAATGTAGAACTGGTCGAACTGGACTTGCTAAATCCGAATTCGGTCGACGCCTTCGCGGCCTCGTTCTTGGCTTCGGGCCGCCCCCTGCACCTGCTCATCAATAACGCCGGCATCATGTTCGTGCCGTTGCGCCGTAACAACCGGGGAATTGAATCACAGCTGGCCACCAACTACTTAGCGCCTTTTCAGCTCACGGCCCGGTTGTGGAGCGCGCTCAAGCAAGCGAATGGGGCGCGGGTCATCAACATCTCCTCGCAAGGGCACCAGTTTGGGCCGTTCAACTTTGACGACCCGAACTTCACTCACCGCGAGTACGAGACGCTGCCCGCGTATGGGCAGTCCAAAACCGCGCTCAACTTGTTCACGCTGGAATTGGATGCTCGCGCCCAGGCATTTGGCGTACGGGCGTACGCGGTGCACCCCGGCAATGTCTGGGGAACGGACTTGCTGCGGGAAGCCCCCCTGGAAATGTTGCAGCAGTTCGGCTTCTATGATGCCGAAGGCAAGGAGGTTCCGGCAGTGATTGCCTCCCTTAAAACAGTTCCGCAAGGGGCAGCGACTACGGTTTGGTGCGCGACGAGTCCGTTGCTCGACAACATTGGGGGCGTTTATTGTGAGGATGCAGATATCGCCCCTCTATCCCCTGGGCAGGAAATGTCAGCTGGCGTGAAGCCCTATTCCCTCAATGCCGCCGATGCCAAGCGTTTGTGGCCGCTGACCGAGGAGCTGACCGGCATCCGCTTTAACGTGGCAGGGTAACCCGTTGCTGTAGGATGAAGCATTGGGCGCCTGAGCCGCTACTGCGCGAGTATAAGCCGCGTTGTTTCGGGCCACCTGGGTCACCGAAGCCACCATCCTGTAAAACGTAGCCTGAGGCCCGCTTACTGTGCCCACCACCCCAATGCACCACCCCTACGCGCTTATCAAATGGTATTGGCGTAAGGGTGGTGCATCTGAGGAATTGAGCATTCACTGGTCTTTAATTTACCATCTCATTATTTACTCAAGCACCACGAAGTTGAGCGGCAATTGATGCAATTGCTCACGGAAATGGGCTATGCATCCGACCAGCTAACGCCCTCTGCCCGGTTTGAAGAAGACTTGCACCTGGATTGGCCAGCTATTAGTAGTGGAGCACTTAGGCAGCAACGATGTCCTGCCCGGCCTTGCTGGTTAGCTATACACTTGCTTGATAAACTGCGCCGTGGTGGTTGGGGGCCGGCCCAGGAAATGCGCTAGGGTGGCATCCTCGACCTCCAGCATGCCTTGCGCCACCGCACTCGCCCACATCGTAAACATCCCGATGTAGACTGCTGGCACCTCGGCTTGCTGTAGGAGCGCCTGAAATTCTTCGACCGAAGGAGACTGATAGCGAATATGCTTGCCCAGGCAGTCGGACAGATCTTGGGCGATGTCGTGGAACGACGTAGCCTCGGGGTTGGTCAGCACATACGTCTTGTTGTCGTGCCCCTCCGTGGTTAGTACGTGGGCCGCGGCTTCGGCCAGTTCCGCCCGCAGCACCCAGTTGGCTTTCCCGGCCTGGGCGGGAAAGAGGATACTGCCCGTCTCGGCTACCTGGGCGCCCGCGAAGAGGGGTATCATCTCGAGGTAAATACCATTCTGGAGGATGGTATACGTCAGGCCACTGTCTTTGATCGCCTGTTCGGTTTCGGCATGCGACGTCAGGAAACCCGCGATGGCCGAGTCTTGGAAGGCCGGCTTGGTGACAAAGGACGTATACACCAGCCGCTTCACCTGCGCCACTTTGGCCGCTTTGATGACATTCAGGTGGTGAGCGGTGCGGTTTTCGACGGCCCCTCTATCGTTGCTGGAAACCAACAAGAGCGTATCAACCCCTTGGAAGGCCTGCACCAGCGTGTCAACGTCCGAGTAATCGCCGACACGCAGTTGGATTCCCTGGTCTTGGAGGGGCTGGCCTTTCGCCGCATTTCGCACTAGCGCGGAAAGGTGCTGCGCTTCGATTCCTTTGTTCAAAAGATGTTCAAGGACTTTGGTACCGTAGTGACCGGTTGCGCCTGTGACTAAAATCATGTTACTAGGGTGGTGAGGAAAGTGAAAAACTATCAAAACGGGGGGTCCGCTGTTGGGTAAGCTGATTACTTCAAGCTATCGGCTAGCGGTTTGTTCGGGCCGTCTCCCACCTACAGATTACCAATTGGTAGTCTGGTTACCAAAAAGTAATCACCTGGTACAGCTTCTTTCCACCCTTTTCTGCTTCTTGCCTCATGACTAGTTCCCAAGCCGCGCAATGCGAGCAAACCATGCGCGCCCTGCGCCACGCCTCGATGGTGGTCAACAGCAAATGGAAGCTCCCGCTTATCGTGGCCTTGCTCACGGGCACCCGGCACTTTCGAGGGCTCGAACGCACCGTGAGCGGCATTTCCACCAAGGTGCTGGCCAAGGAACTCAAGGAACTGGAAGCCCAGCACCTCATCGCCCGTACCGTCTACCCTGGCCCCCCCATAGTGGTAGAATACCAAGCGCTGCCGTACGCGCAGTCGCTCCACCCGGTTATTGAGGTGTTGAAAGCGTGGGGAATGCAGCACGAGCAGCAGGTGGAGGCGCTCCGTGCCGCGTCAGTAGTGTAGCCAGTAGTGTTCACGAGGGCACTGCCTCCAGCGTTGCGCGGATAGGGAGAGGCAACATGCATTCCTCTATAAGACAATGACTTAGCGTGTAAATTCGCCTTTTGAAAGAACAATCCCACGTGAGGCCGGCGCCCTTAGCGTCGGGTAGCTCGATGGCCACCGCTCAGCCGTTTGCTGCATGTACTACCAACTCACATCGAGTGGGCTGATGATGGGCGGTGAAGAAATGAAAGGGCTGCACGTGGCGCACGCCGGGTAACTGTAAGGTGTACCTTTCTGGTACCACCGCACAGTGGAGAGCGTGAGCTAGGCCGCGCCCGGTGACCGGCATGCAACGGCTTGTTTAACCTTTGTACCAAACTTTTAACCAAGGCCAACTTTCCATCAGGGCTACTAACGCATAATCATCTACCATCCAAAAACTGGAACAGTGACGCTTTCCACACAAATAAATACGCCACACTGAGGCTGGCCGCGACAAACAACGCGCTGAGCCGGGTCAGGAATCCGGCCATAATCAACCACGGAAACACAGCGTCGGCCACCAAGGCCACTACCAGGGTAGCGGTAGGCCCCAGATGCAGCGGGTCGGGAAACCCTTGCGCCATCTGGGGGAAGCTGCTCACTTCTCGTAGCCGTGCACCACCAACAGGCCTACGCCGAACCAGACCCGCAGTAGCAGCAGCGCCACGTCGACATTGAGTGGCAGGAAAGGCAGCAAAAGGGCTTTTTTCATGGGCAGTATTGGTTTGCGTGCTAGGCTGTGTGGACATCTAGCGCATCCAATCGAGAGCAGCCAGCAGGTGTGCCACGGCTAAAAAGGACGTAGCGGTTTTCTCGTAGCGGGTGGCAAAGCCGCGGGCTTCCTTGAGGCGGCCGAAAAACCGCTCGACTTTGTTGCGGTCCGCATAGAGGTTTTCGTCGTAGGCGCGCTGGTCCAATCGGCTGGCTTTGGGTGGGATGACGGCTTCGGCCTCGTGTTGGGCCAGCGTGTCCAGCACAGTGTCCGTATCGTAGGCTTTGTCGGCTACCACCGCGCCGGGCGGCTCCGGTAAGGCGGCCAGCAAGACGGGCACCTGGGGACTGTCGGCCGCTTCGCCGGGCGTCAGCACCAGGTGCAGGCAGTTGCCCAACGCGTCTACCACGGCGTGCACCTTCGTGCCAAAGCCACCGCGGGAGCGGCCTAAGGCTTCGGCTGCGGGCGTGCTTTTTTTTGCCCAGCGGCGGCTTTGTGCGCCTTGGCCGTGGTGGAGTCGACCAGCACCCAAGCATAATCCGGCTCCTGCACGGCCTGAAACAGCGCTTCCCATACGCCCGCTTGCGCCCGGCGGCGAAAGCGTCGCGCCACCGTGTTCCAGGGGCCAAACCGCTCGGGCAAGTCGCGCCAGGCCACGCCCGTGCGCACCCGGTAGAGCACCGCGTGGACAAACTGCCGGTTGTCACGGCCTGTGCCCAGGCGGCCCATCGTGTGCGGCTCGACCACCTTCCACTCGCGTTCCGTTAATTCATGACGACGCATCTGGCAAAACTACAACCCGTGCTGTCCACACACTCTAGTATAGCGTACTCGACGAACCTTTAATCAACTCTATCTGGCGCAAGCCCAGAGGCGGCTTCGGCATCCTGCAGCGGCAATCCATCGCGCAGAATCCGGGCCTTAGTTAGAAGTTCGGTTAAAAGTTACCTCTCCAAACCGTTCAAGTCTTGGTGCTCGCCAATGGTAGAGGTAACATTTCTTGCTTTGGTTGTAACGTTTAGGTGGGGAGCACAGTACCCGGGCCACATTAGGCGCTGGTTGGAAGGCGGCGCGCACCAGATTGTTGGAGTCGCTGGCTGCGTTTTCAAGCTACCCTACCCAGACCTAGTCGAGTATTGAGGGAAGTAAGACGCCGTACTATCATTTGCCCCACCCTTCTAACCAAGTCCACTTATGATCCTATCTGTATTTCGTTGGGGGCTTTTTTGGCTGCTGCTCCTACCAACTGCCGCTTTCGCCCAGGTGAATGTTCGCCGGGTCGACGGCTCGGCGATTGCTGCGGCTCGCCTGGATACCATTATTCCCCGCGTGATGAAGCAAGCCGGAGTTATCGGACTCAACATCGCTGTCATCAACGGCGCCAAGCCTGTCTACGATCGGGTATTTGGGCTGCGGGACCGGGAACAGCGCTTGCCCGTTACGCCCGAAACTGTCTTCGAAGCGGCTTCCTTAACCAAACCGGTTTTTGCCTATCTGGTCATGAGCCTTGTCAAAGACGGCTTGCTCACGTTGGATACTCCTCTCTACCAGTACCTAGAGTATAAGGACATTGCCCACGACCCTCGGCAGCGGTTGATAACTGCCCGCATGGTGCTTTCCCATTCCAGTGGCTTGCCCAGTGCTCTGGGTAACTGCCAGACAGAGTTCCTGTACCCCCCCGGACAATACTTCAACTACTCCGCCGCCGGCATTCTCTACCTGCAGTTGGTCGTGGAGCACTTGTTAAAACAAAATCTGGAGGTCACCATGAACGAACGCGTGTTTGGGCCGTTAGGCATGAGCCGAAGCAGCTTGGTGTGGACACCTACGATTGAAAAGAATTATGCCACAGGCTACGATTACTTCGAAAAACGAGTAGAAAAATGGAAGCCCGACAAGGGAAGTGCTACCGCGACACTGCATACCACAGCCGCGGACTACGGCCGTTTCCTGCAGGAAATGATGACGGGCCGGTTGTTGGGCCAGGGGCCGCTGCGGCAGATGCTGCGCCCGCAAAGTCAGGTCATCACGGGGGACAGCACGTTGCTCTGGAGCCTGGGCTTTGGGGTGGACCGCACGTCAAACCAACCAGCGTACTACCAGTGGGGCAGCAATTTGGGCGTGCAAAACTTCGTACTCTTCTACCCGCAGCAGCAGCTGGGTCTGGTGTACTTCACTAATGGCGAACATGGCCTATAGATAAAAGACGAGCTGCTAGCTCTAACCGTCGGCGGCGGCTATTCGACCGATAAATTTTTGACCTATGACCAATACAATTCAGTGGTCCGCCAATTCACGAAGACCTACGACCAACGAGGCGTGCAGGCGGCCTTGCAGCAGTACGCCCAGCTGCGTCAAAAACAACCGAATAAATTTTCCAACCGCCAATTAGACGAATTAGCAGCCCACAGCTCGGCAGTGGGGCACTTCCAGGATGCCGCTCAGGTTTTGGTGCTAAACGCAGCGACTTATCCGCAATCCTGGAAAACGCATGTGGCATTGGCGGAGGCTTATTTGAAGTTGGGCAATCGGCAAGCGTATACGGCTAGTCTGATAGAGGCCGTACGCTACTGCCCCAACCCCGAACTACTCATCGCCCCTTTGCAACAGATTGGGACAAAGTGGCGATAGGCAAGAGACGCCAGCGAGAAGTGCAAACTCAACAGGTATTGATGTTCTGTTAAAATACTAGTCACCAGTTCCTGATACGAGATGAACACCATCGTTTCATCAACTTCCATATTCAGGGGTCACTGGCAGCACGGGCTGCGGCCTAGTCCAACAAGCCCTCGACTAGGGCCACACCGTGACGGCCTTTGTCCGCACCTCCGTCAATGGGCGTGGAACACGCCCGCCTGGCACAGGGCATATTGCTTCCTCTTACAACGAGCAGCATAGGTGCCAGCCGGGCTATCTGCCTGGATAGCTCTGCTAGCCACCCGGGTGGCTAGCAGAGCTATTAAATGCGGTGGTGAATCAAGATGAAACGGTGAGCTTCATGATCAAAAACAGGAAGTATCAAGAAAGACGGCTTGCCGAAGGCGGCGAGAACCGTGTTAGCCGCTGGTTTTGCGGTAGCGCCACACGGCCAGCGTGTTCACGGCCACGGCCATGCCCAGCAGAATGAGCACGGGGCGTAGCACGTCGCGAAGGGTACTGCCCTTGAGCAGAATGCGCCGCACGATGTCGATCATGTAGAGCAGCGGATTGATTACGTCGAGGGCCTGCGCCCAGGCCGGCATGTACTCGGTGGGCGTGAACAGGCCGCAAAGCAGGATGAAAATGATGAGGAAGAAAAAGGCCACGAACAGGGCCTGCTGTTGCGTATCACTCACCGAGGAAATGAGCAGGCCTAGCCCCAGCGGTACCACTAAGTACACGCTCATGATGCCGTAGAGCAGCGGCACGCTCCCTACCATAGGCACGTGAAACAGGAAGCGCGCCAGCAGCAGCCCAATGGTGAACTGGTACAAGCCCGCTACCCAAAATGGCACCAGCTTGCCCAGAATGAACTGCCACTTGCGAATGGGCGTCACATTGAGCTGCTCAATGGTGCCGATTTCCTTTTCGCGCACAATGTTGAGCGTGGCCACCATCATCACAATTAAGCTGATGATTTCGACCAGAATGCCGGGCACCATAAAGGTTTTGTAATTCAGTAGCGGGTTGTACCAGTAAGTGGGCACCACCTCCAGCCCGCCCCGGGTAGCCACCGCCGCCTGCACCGTGGCGGGGCGCACTTCCTCCTGGTAGGCCTGCACCACCCCGGCCGCATAAGAGCTAGCCAGACCGGCTTTCACGTTGTCGAGGCCATTGACGAGTAGCTGCACCCGGGCCGCACTGCTACGCACCAGGTCCCGCTCGAAGCGCGGCGGAATCACCAGCACCAAGTCGGCGTGGTCGGCCAGCAAGTCCTGCTCGGCGGCCGCGCTGGACGGACGCACCTGCGCCAGTTGAAAGTAAGGGGTGTACTGAAACTTGTCGATGAGCCGCCGGGCCGCTGGGCTGTGGTCCTGGTCCACGATGGTCAGGGACAAGTTCTCAATTTCGTAGTTGGCCGCAAACGACAGCAAGACCAACTGAATAACAGGGGCCACCAGCAGCAAGGCCAGCAGGGTGCGGTTGCGCCGTAGCTGCCGCACCTCCTTCTCCATCAGAAACCAAACAATACGCATGGGATAATCAATTAGCAGTGAGCAAGCAACGGCGAGTAGTTATTCAGTTTGAGTCAGCGGAGCAACTGTTCATGCTCACTGATAACTGCTGATTGACTGCTAGGCCAGTCGGTTTTTCAGTGAGGCCAAAGCCAGCAGCAGCAAGGCCGTCCCCATGCCGGTCAGGATGAGCGTTTCGCGCCAGAGGTCCCGCAGGCCGAGCCCTTTTATCATGATGCCCTTCAGCACCACAATGTAGTGACGGGCCGGAATGATGTTGGATATAGTCTGGAGAGGAACGGGCATACTCTGAATAGGAAACAGGAAGCCGCTGAGAATGAGCGTGGGCAAGAGCAGGCTCAGGATGGAAGTAAGCATGGCCGTTTGCTGCGAGGCCGCCCGGGTCGAAATCAGCACCCCCAGCGCGAGGGCCACGAAGATGTAAAGCAGCGTTTCGCCGATGAGCAGGGCCAAGCTGCCGCGCTGCGGAATATGCAGGGCCCACACGCCCAGGCCCAGAATAATTAGCCCGTTGAGAAAGGAAAGCAGAAAATAGGGCAGGATTTTGCCGAGCAGAATGGGCAGCTGCCGCATAGGCGAAACGAGCAGCACTTCCATGGTGCCCGTTTCCTTTTCGCGCGCAATGGTGATGCTGGTGAGCATGGCCGAGACCAGCAGCAGAATCAGGGCCATGGTGCCCGGCACGAAGGTGTAGGCCGCCTTCATTTCGGGGTTGAAGTACAGGCGCGACACGGCCTCTACCCGCGGACCGCCGGAGTCGGTGGGCCGGACTTTCTCCTGCTCGTAGCTGCGGATGATGGTGGTGGCGTAGTTCACCAGGCTAATGGCCGTGTTCTGGTCCGAGGCGTCGGCCACGAGTTGCACCTGCGCGTGGCCCAGGTGGTCGAGGTCGGCGGAAAAGCCCACCGGGAATACCACGGCCAGCTTCACGTGCCCTCGTCGAAAAGCACTGGCCACGTCGGGGTAGCTGCGGGCGTAGTCGCGCAACCCGAAGTAGCCCGACGAAAACAGCCGGTTTTGCACCTGGCGGGCGTGCACGCCCTTGTCGAAATCGAGCACGGCCACGTTGGCGTTCTTGATTTCGTTCGTCAGCGCAAAGCCGAACAAGGTGACCAGCACCACGGGCATGCCGAAAAGAATGAGCAGGGTGCGCGGGTCGCGGAAGATGTGGTAAAACTCTTTGCGCACAAACATCAGGAAGGCTTTCATGGCTTTTTAGTTGTCAGCTGCTTGTTGTTAGTTGCTCGTTGTCAGTTGTTAGTTTTTTCGCTCATGTATTCTGGTTGATTTGCATTGGTTTCAAGCACTTTATAATTTTCTAAACAGCCTGACAACTGACAACCAGCAACTGACAACTAACCATTACTCCACGTTCTTCGCACCGCGGGCCAGGTGTAGAAACACCTCGTCCATGGAGCCCACGCCGAACTGCTGCTTGAGCCCGGCAGGGGTGTCAAGGGCTTCTATTTTGCCATCGACCATGATGCTGACCCGGCCGCAGTACTCGGCCTCGTCCATGTAGTGGGTCGTAATGAAGATGGTCGTGCCCTGGGCGGCCGCTTCGTAGATGAGGTCCCAGAACTGGCGGCGGGTGATGGGGTCGACGCCGCCGGTAGGTTCGTCCAGAAAGATGACGGCCGGCTCATGCAGCAAGGCCACTGAGAAGGCTAGCTTCTGCTTCCAGCCCAGCGGCAGGCTGCCCACCAGCGTGTCGCGCTCGGCCTCCAGGCCCAGGCGTTGGAGCAAAGCATTGGTTTTTCCCCGGATGACGGCGCTCTTCAATCCGTACACGCCACCGTAGAAGCGGATGTTTTCGCGCACGGTAAGGTCTTCGTAGAGCGAAAACTTCTGGCTCATGTAGCCGATGTGCTGCTTGATCAGCTCGGGCTGCCGCTGCACATCGAAGCCCGCCACCGTAGCTACGCCTTCCGTCGGGCCCAGCAAGCCACTGAGCATGCGCATAGCCGTAGTCTTACCCGCCCCGTTGGCCCCCAAAAAACCGAATATCTCGCCGGCCGCCACCTCAAAGCTGATGGCGTTTACGGCCACGAAGTCGCCAAAGCGCTTGGTGAGCTGCTGGCAGGTGATGACCGGGGCGGGGAGCGACTCACGGCCTACTTCTACATTAGTGGGCTGGCTGTTCATGGGCGGAGTCGGTGGAGGGTTGCTGCTGGGCGAGTAAGTCCATGAATGTGTCTTCGATAGTGGCCTCGACAGGCTCGACCACTACCTCGCTGTGGCCGTGGCTTGTGAGGTAGGCCGTGAGCCTGGCGGCCGCATCGGGGGTGGGGTGAGCAAGGCTGAGGTGGGCCGTTTCGCCGAAAGCGTAGCAGCTGTGCGCGTCGGGGTAGGTGCGCAGGTCTTGCAGCAGCGGGTGCATGCGGGCGGCTCGCACCGCGTACAGCGGCCAGGGGTAGGCAGCGCGCAGCGTGGCCGGCGTGGCCACGCGCAGCACCTGGCCTGCTTGCAGTAGCGCTACTCGCTCGCACAGGGCCGCCTCGTCCATGTAGGGCGTAGAAACGACGATGGTAATGCCCCGGGCCTTGAGTGTGCCTAGCATGTGCCAGAACTCCTGCCGCGACACGGCGTCGACACCAGTGGTGGGCTCGTCAAGCAGCAGCACCTCGGGTTTGTGAATGAGGGCGCAGCACAGGGCCAGCTTTTGTTTCATGCCCCCGGACAAGGCCCCGGCCCGCCGGTTTTTAAACGGGGCCAGCTGCTCGTAGATATCCTTTACCAGGTCGTAATTCTCGGCTACGGTGGTGCGAAACACGGCCGCGAAGAATTCCAGGTTTTCCTGCACTGTTAGGTCCTGGTAGAGCGAGAATTTGCCCGGCATGTACCCCACCACGTTGCGGATGGCCCGAAAGTCGCGCACCACATCGTGCCCGGCCACCGTGGCCACGCCCGCATCAGCCAATAGTAGCGTGGTCAGGATGCGGAAGAGCGTGGTCTTGCCGGCCCCGTCGGGTCCGATAAGGCCGAACAGCTCGCCCGCTTCTACGGTCAGACTTACGTCGCGCACGGCCGGGGTAGCGCCGTAGGATTTACTGATGTTGCGGAGTTCAACGGCAGGCATGGCGCAAAAGGCGTTAGAACAACACGTCGGCGGGCATGCCGATTTTCAGACTGCCGTCGTTGGGTACGGCTATCTTCAAAGCATACACCAGGTTCACCCGGTCCTCCTTGGTTTGGATGACTTTGGGCGTG
This sequence comes from Hymenobacter sp. M1-2, assembly GCF_057808495.1. Lineage (NCBI taxonomy): Bacteria > Pseudomonadati > Bacteroidota > Cytophagia > Cytophagales > Hymenobacteraceae > Hymenobacter > Hymenobacter sp. M1-2. The sequence continues at coordinate 44,596 of NZ_JBTYZO010000009.1, read as the reverse complement.
AACTCAGACTTGCTGGAAATCCACGTCACCCGGCCGGGGTACTCCCGGCGTTGGTCGCCGGGTGCGTCCACTAGCACCTTCACCGGTTGGCGCAGCTTCACGCGGGTCAGCTGGTCGCCGGCCACGTAGGCCCGCAAAATCAACGTTTTCGTATCGCCAATCTTGTAGAGCGGCTGGCTGTAGTTTACCACCTCGCTGGGCTCCACGTACACCGTAAGCACCGTGCCAGCCACGGGGTTGACCACCCGGCTGTTGCGCAGCTGGTCGTTGACCTGCTGCACCTGCACCTGCAGCGGCGCTACTTGGGCGCTGGTGCCGCTGGCCTGGGTGCTCAGGGCCGAGCGTTGAGCGGCTACCTGCTGGCGGGCTGTGGCAAGCTGGTAGTCAAGGTCGTCGAGCTGCTTGGCCGGCACGGCGTCGGCCTTCACCAGATTAACGACCCGCCGGCGCTCGCGCTGCAGGTTGGCCACTTGCTGCTCCAGCGCCCCTAGCTGCGAGGCCACGTTGGGCGTTTGGCGGCGCACGGCTTGCTGGCTGGCTTGCAGCTGGCGCTTGCGCAGGTAGAGCTGCACCGTATCGATGACACCAACCGGGCGGCCGGCGGCCAGCTCGTCGCCTTCGGTCACGGCCAACTGCAGCAGCTGGCCCTGGGCTTTGGCGGCCACCACGTACTCGGTGGTTTCAAAATTGCCGGAGGCATCGAAGCGCGGTTCTTCGGCCTGGCAGCCACCGAGCAACAACCCGGCGACCAAGCCACCAGCCAGCTGAAAAAAGGAGGTACGTTTCATGAGATAAACGAAGCGGTTAGCGGGTCGGGGAAACGGGCGGAGCGTCGGTGCCGCGGGTATTTTGCTGGTCGGCCTGGGCTTGCAGCAGCTGCAGACGGTGAAGCTGCTCGTTGAGGCGGGCCTGGGTCAGATTGTTGGCCTCGGTGAAGTAGTCGCTGAAGCCGATGATGCCATTGTCGAGCTGTACGGTGGCCGTGGCCTGAATCTTTTCGCGCAGCGGAATCAGCTGCCGGTCGGTATCAAGCAAGGCCTGGTAGCGGTCAATAGCGGTTTGCTGACCGGCCAGCGTCACGCGTTGGCTTTGCTCGAACACGGCCTGCTGCACGGCCACGGCTTCGGTGCTCAGGCGCAGGGCTTCGCGGTCTTGCCGGCGGGTGTAGTACCCCCCTAAGTTCCAACTCAGACGCAGTCCCCCTTGGCCGTAGCCGTGAAAATCGTTGCGCAGAAAATCCAACGTCGGCCGGCCGTAGCCAACTTGCCCAAACAAGCTCAGGCGAGGGGCCAGCCGGGCATCGTTGAGCAATTGTTGGCCGACCAGCTGCGCGCGCTGACGCTCGTACAAGCCTAGCTCCGGCCGAACGGGCGCAGGCGGCAGTAATACGGGTACTTCGAGGCGGGTTTCAGCCGCGAGCGGCTGGCCCAGCAGCTCACTGAGCTGGTGTAGCAGCCCCGCCCGGCTCAGGGTTAGCTCACGCAACTGCTGGTCGAGGTTCACCACTTCAGCGTCAAGCCGGGCGAGGTCCTGGCCGGTGGCGGTGCCGTAGGCTTGGCGGGCAACCAGCGCTTTGCGGCGTTGCAGTAAATCGGTGCGTAGTGCCTGCCGCAGGCGTGTGTTTTCCTCCGTGAGCAAGACCCCGAAATACAAGCTGCTTACTTGCTCACGTATCCGATATAGACTCACTTCTACCTGCTGGTTGCTGACGGCGGCGCCTAATGCTTCTAATTGCTGCTGCTGGCGCGTCAGGCCTCCGTCGTACAGCGTTTGGGCTGCGTCCAGCGTCAGCCGGTACTGGTCTTTGGCGACAGTAGGAATTGTCGAGCCGGGCACCTCAATGGGCACCCTGGTTACCTCGCTTTGGTAGGAAGCCTGCCCATTGACCGCCAACTGCGGCACACGGCGCTGAGTGGCCAAGCTGGCCTGGTTGTTGGCCGTTTGGGCGCTGGTGAGGGCCAGCTGCCGGCGCAAGGGAGCCTGCGCCTGGGCTAGCTCGTAGCACTGGCCCAGCGTGAGCGAAGCCGAAGCTGACTGCGCCATCAAGTAAGCGGGCCACCCGCCGGCCACTGCCATCAGTAAGCCGACCAGAAGGATGCGAAAGTTGGGCATTGGGTTTAACTAGTTGGTTAAGACAGCGGCAAAAAAAATCAGACCGCAATTGCCCGGATAACAAAATCGGCCACCTCGGTACGGCGCTTGGCTATTTCGTGGGCAAACTCCTCTTCTGATAAGCCGAGGGCTACCTGAAATACTGGCTGGCCTAGAAATGGGAAGATGAGCATGGACATTAGATTCATCAGCAGCTGCGCGGAGCTAATCGGCCGGATGCGCCCGGCGGCCACGGCCTCGTCTACCTGTCGGCGGAAGCCATCGAGCGGAGCTTTCTGCTGCTGAATCGCATTCTTAAAAAAGTAATGCGGATTGCGATGCACCTCATTGAGAATGAAGAGGGGGAGAAAACTGTGCTGGCTCACGAACGTGACGTACTCGCTGGCGAGCTGCCGGATTTTCTCCAGCAGGTCCACGTCCGCTTCCAACACCGCCACAAGCCGGGGCATCATGGTACCCACAGCCCGGTTGATAACCAGTTCCGCGAGCTTGTCTTTGCTGCGGAAGTAATAGTGCAGCAACGCCTTGTTGATGCCAGCCCGGTCGGCAATTTCCTGCATACGCGCCCCCGCTAGGCCTTTCTCCAGAAACACCGCTTGGGCGGCATCCAGGATAAGAGCTTCAGTGGTAGGCTTGGAAACGTCCATTGTCTTTGTGGTTTAACCTTTTGGTTAAGACTACGCAAAACTAGCAGAAAAAGGTTGAATGTGTCTACCTTTTTGCTTAAGAAAGATTTACCACCACCTTATAGTCGACATCAAGATCGTCCTTCACTATTGACAGATGAATTGAGAAGCAACGAAATATATGGTACATAAAAACTTCTGGCAGCCCTTGATATCACATGGATTTTATCAGACTTCCCGCGCGATTTCATCTTAGGCGTGCCGTAATGCCCAGCCTAGAATTCATAATTGAGTCGATAGTAACTAATTCATATTATCTCCGCAGAGCGGCAAATGCCGAACTGGCTACAAGAATTTATGGAAGAAACTAGGCAAGTAGTCCAGAAGCAGCTTTTCTGAATCTAACCCGGCGCGTAGGATGCTAGCCAATTACCTACCGGATACGGTGGGCCACGAGAAACTGCCGCAGCCGGCACACCGCTTCTCCAGATGCTTCGTCGAGGGCGAAGTGCCCACCTTCCAACCAGTGCACTTCGGCGCGGGGTAAGTCGCGTTGGAGGGCGGCTACTTCGGCCACGTCAAATGAGGGGTCGTACCGGCCCCACAGCACCAAGGTGGGTGGCTGATAACGGCGCAGGTAAGCTTGCCAGGCAGGGTAAGCCGCCAAATTGGTACGGTAGTCAAAAAATAAGTCGGCTTGAATCTCCGCTTGGCCTGGCCGCGCCAGAAAGGCGGCTTCGTCGGTCCAGCAGTCCGGGTTGTAGCGCTCGGGGTGGGGCGAGGTGCCTACGTGGCGCAGACGGGCGGCTGCAGCAGAGAGTAGGTTGCGGCGCAAGGCGTCTTCGTGGGCTGGCCGATCGGTCCAAAACGCCCGACGCGGGGCCCACAAAGCCGCATTGAGCCCCTCTTCGTGCGCCACCGCGTTCTGAATCACCAAAGCTGCCACCCGTTCCGGATGCCACAACGCTAAGCGAAAGCCCACTGGGCCTCCGTAATCCTGGAGGTAGAGCGTGTAGCGGCGCAGGCCTAGAACCTGGATGAATTGATCCACCACCTCGGCCAGGTGGTCAAACGTGTAGGCGAACTGCGAGGGAGGCGGCGCGTCGGAATGCCCAAAGCCCGGGTAGTCGGGGGCGATGACGTGGTACCGGTCTCCGAGCTGCCGCAGCAAGCCCTCGTACATGCGCGAGGAGGAAGGAAACCCGTGCAACAGCAACAGCACCGGCGCGTCCGCCGGACCCGACTCGCGGTAGAAGAGCGTTAGGCCGGCTATGGGCAACGTGCGGTACCGCACCCGCACTGTGTCGTCGTGTCGTAGCGCAGAAAGCCGCACGGCCCCCCGCGTAGCGGTCGGTTGGCTCAAAATCCCGGTTATCAGGAAGACCAGTAGCAGAAGCAACCGCATTCGTGGGTGGCACGGCATGATCAAACTAATTAGTTGGCGCAGTTGCTGGCAAAACAGGGTCGGCTTCCCGAAAACCGGCGTCGAGAGCGGGTCTGGTTAAATGGGCGATGGTGTTGGCAAACGTTTTAAGCGACACCGCATAGGCCACTGCAATCAAGGCTGGCTGATCAAATCCGGCGGCCAGGAATTCTGCAACTGCGGCATCGGGCACCTGTCCTCGCTGCCGGGTGAGGCGTTCTACCAGTTGCTGCAAGGCGGCTAGCCGGGCATCGGGAATGGGAGTTCCCTCGCTAGCGGCCATCAGTACCGCGGCCGAAGCGCCCAACTGGCGGGCGAGGGTGCGGTGCACCGCCACGCCGTACTCGGCTTCGTTGGCGCGGCTGGCTACTAGCATGGTTACTTGCTGCTCCACCGGGGTCAGGCTGGTGCCTCCTAGTGCTTGCAACCCGTGCACGTACCCTGCCAAAGCCGCCGGTTCCTGGGCCATCGCCGTGGCCAGGGCCGGCACGAAACCAAACACGCTTCGTAGCACCGCCAACGGTTCGGCCGTTCCGTCGGTAGGCGCCAAAGCGGAGTCGTGCTCCTCCGAGACCGGACTGGGATTCATTTTGGCGGCCACCGTGAATGGGGAACTACCGGCCGGGTATAAGACGCGCCCCAAAAAGCCGCGGATTAAGTCCGCCACAGGGTGCACGTGGGTTTCTAGGGCAAAGTGGCCGCTCTCTACGAAGTGCACCTGGGCATCGGGGTTGTCACGGCGGAAGGCCTCGGCCCCGGCCGGGAGGAAAAACGGGTCGTTTTTGCCCCACACGGCCAGCGTAGGCGGGCGCTGCGTGCGGAAGTATTCCTGAAAACGCGGGTAAAGCGCCACGTTGGACTGATAATCCCCGAAAAGATCTAGCTGAATCTCGTCCATCCCCGGGCGCTCCAGTAGTGCCTGGTCGAGGGCCGCGGCCTCGGGCGCCACTTGCGTAGGGTCGGGCACTCCGTGGGTGTACTGAAACTGGGTGGTACCCGCCTGCAGTAAGCTGCGCAGAGCGGCGCGGTTCTCAGCCGTGGGTTCCCGCCAATAAGCTTGAATCGGATTCCACCCCTCGCTTAGTCCTTCTTCGTAGGCGTTGCCGTTCTGGCTGATAAGGGCAGTGACCCGCTCCGGATGGGCCACCGCAAGACGAAAGCCCACGGGCGCGCCGTAGTCGAACACGTACAGGGCATACTGAGTCAGGCCGAGAACTTCGGTGAACCCGCTCATTACAGCGGCTAAGTGGTCGAAGGTATAGGCAAACGTAGCCCTGTCCGGCACCGACGAAAAGCCAAAGCCCGGCAAGTCAGGGGCCACCACGTGGTAGCGGTCGGCCAGCAGCGGAATCAACTGGCGAAACATGTGCGACGAGGTAGGAAAGCCGTGCAACAACAGCACGGTGGGAGCCTGTGGATGGCCCGCCTCGCGGTAAAAAATGTCTAGGCCATTCACTTGAACAGACCGAAAGGCTACGGTTGAAACTTTCATGAGTCAGGACAAAACTTGTGTAAAAAATCTGTTTGAGCATTCTATCAATAAACAGACAAGTCTGTTTACAACAAGGCAAAAAAAGTTATAGTAGAGAAGCCGCCAGTTTTTGGGCATCGGCGATGGGTTGATTGGAAGCCTGAGTTTGACTGGTAATCAGGGCGCCTTCAAAGAGTAGAATCAGCATGTCCGCTACCGTGCCTGGAGTATCAGGGTCTAGCAGCTGCGCAAAGAAGTGTCGCATTTGGTCTTTGTGCTTCTTGACCACCTGCTTCACCCGCGTGTGGTCGGCTGGTACCTCTGACAAAACATTCTGAAAATTACAGCCCCGATACTGCACCCGCTCGGCAAATTCCTGGAGGAAATCGAAAACTGCCAAGATTTTAGTGCGGGCCGTGCGCTTGTCGGCCACGTAAGCAGTGAGCTGCTCAAACCAGGTGCGGCTAGTAAGGGCGAGATACTCGACGAGCAAATCCTCTTTTGAGGAAAAATGCTGATACAAGCTTGCCTTGGCAATGTCAGCCTCGGCGATAATCTGGTTGATGCCCGTCAGGTTGTAGCCCTGCTCGTAGAACAGGCGTGAGGCAGTGGCAACTAGACGGTCTCGCGTGTCGGATGTTTTGTCTTTAGCAGCGGGCATGCAGTAAAGGTAGTAAAAGAGTGCAGTAAACAGACAAGTCTGTACGTTTATTTTTTCTTCCGCTAATTCAGAAGCAAAGCATCAGGAACTTGCCGCCCTTACTATACACGGTGTCATTGGCCTGGTACTGTGCAGCTCAGTATGACCCTGGCGCCAAAATGGCCTTGAATTTGGCTTCGATAACAGAACACCAGGATTCTCTACGCAGGGCTCCGACATGCTCGGAAGAAAGCCCTACGTAGAGAGTCCTGGTGTTCTGCTTTTACGCTTCGATGAGCCGCTGAAGCACCTCTTGGTACATGATCTGCTGAATGGCGGCCCCTTGCGCACTCGCCCAGTCGGTGGCCAACTCGGCGAGCAGCTGATTGGTCGACGTCAGCGTTACGCCCACCTTTTCCATTCGTCTCAGCGCGGTCTCGTCGGCTAAGGTAGTCGGTGAGCCGGCCGCATCCACCACTACTTGCACCCGGTAGCCATCCTCAAGCGCGCTAATGGCCGGGAAGACAATGCACACGTCGTTGGTCAGTCCTGCCATAATCAGGTTGCGCCGGCCGGTAGCCTCGACAGCGGTTTTGAATGCCTCGTAGGTCCAGGCATCCACCACGCCGGGCCGCTTCACCCGTTGTTGGTACGCCTCGGGCGCAATCTGCTGCAAGTCACTGAGCAGCAGTCCTTGAAAATGTTCTTCTTGACTGGATGTTAGCACCAAGGGCATGGCCGTTTCAACCGCCGTGCGCGCTAATGCCCGCGTATTGCGAATCACCTCCTCGTGGGAGATATTGTGCACCAGCTTCAAGGTGCCTACCTGATGGTCGATGAGCAGCATGGCCGCGTTTTGCGGCGTGAATAAATTTTGCATGGGGGATTCAGTTAATGACTGACGAGTCTTCTGTGAAAGAAGAAAGGGTATTTGAAAAGATTGGTGTTAGGTCAAAACGGCCCACCTTACTTGTCCGGTACTTCTATGATTAGCAAGTCCGTGGACTGCTCCACTTGCCACGACAGTGCCTGCTCCGGGCCGCTGACTCGCAAGGCATCCCGCGCCGCAAGCTGGTATTCCCCCGCCTGAATGCTGCCGGAAAGCACAAACAGGTAAAGCTCCGATTTCGGGTTGTGCTTTGCGTAAGACACGGCTTTTCCCGCCTCGAATACGCCGCGGGAAAACCAGGCATCTTGTTGAATGATCAACGACTCTTCCACACCGTCCGGCGACACGAGCACCTGCCACCGGTTCTGGCGGTTTTCGGGCGCAAAGTGCTTGATGGCCGATGCCGGCGCCAACCCACGGGCCCGCGGGGCTATCCATATTTGCAGCTGCTGAGCCGCTTCGGTAGCGACGTTGGTGTCTTCGTGCCAAACGCCAGTGCCAGCCGTGATGGCTTGCACGTCGTTGGCTCGGATGTGGCGCTTGGCCGTGGAATCCGTGTGTTCCAGATCACCGGTGAACTGGACCGTGACAATTTCCATGTTGTCGTGCGGATGGCGGGGAAAGCCGGTACCAGGCTGAATGATGCTGTCGTTTAAGACCCGGAGCGCCCCAACTCCCATGCGCGGGGTTGTGATAGTTGCCGAAGCTGAACGAGTAGGCGGCTTGAAACCAGCCCATGTTAACGTTGCCGCGCTCCGTAGCGCGGTGAATTGCAATGGCCATCGTCGGGATGTTATTGAGTGGAGGTGCAAGGAAAGGCTCAGTTCAGGCTCCACATGGGCACGTCGATGATCAGCACATCGGTTGGCTCTGAAGGCTGGATTTCGACGGACGCGGCCGTAGGCAACCCCAAGGCGTCGCGGGAGGCGAGCGTTTCGCCGGCAACCTGCGCCTTGCCACTGATGAGGTAAACGTAGAGGCCGTTGCCCGGTAGCTTCCGCGCATACGTTACCGGTTGCCCCGCTGCAAAGTGGCCACGGTACATCCACACGTCTTGGTTGATTGGCAAGGAGTTTTCCTCTCCGTTGGGAGAGACTAACAGGGCCAACTTGCCTTCCCGTTGTTGCGGCTCCATTACCCGTTGGTGGTAGGCCGGCGGAAGGTTTTGCTGACGGGGCAGAAACCAGATTTGGAGGTTGTCGATGGGTTCGGTGGGAGAATAATTGTATTCCGAGTGCTCAATGCCCGTACCCGCTGAAATCAGTTGAATCGAGTCTTTTAGCGCGATGCCGTTGTGCCCCGCCGTATCGGAGTGCACCATGGTGCCGCTGACCACCACACTTACAATCTCCATGTTCTGGTGCGGGTGCATGCCAAAGCCCTTGCCTCCCGGGGCAATGTGCCCGTTGTCTAAAATCACCATGGCCCCAAAGTGCCGTCGGTTGGGAGCGGGTGGGTGGCTGGGGCTGAAGGACTGGTATAATTGAATCCATCCCATGTTGCGAAAGCCTCGCGTGGCGTTCGGATGCAAGATTTTTTCCATAAGTACATTTACCGTTGTGGGCTTACCGGCTCTTCCGGTTGGTGGGTTAACCACGAAGTCCTCAATAACCTTCACCCCGAGTAGTTACCCAAAGGAAACCATGAGCCGATTTAAACGCTCCGAGGAGACGCGCTGCAACGTCGTAGAGGTAATCAACCTGATTGGCGGCAAATGGAAACCGCACATCCTCTGGATCACTAAGGAGGCCGGGAGCATTCGGTTCAGCGAGTTGCAACGGGAAATAGCCGACATCACCCGCAAGGTGCTGGCCAAAAACCTGGACGAACTGGAGCGGGATGGGCTGCTAACCCGCACAGTTTACCCGCAGTCGACCCGACGCGTAGAGTACCGCCTGACGGTGCTGGGCGAAGCTGTGCAACCAGTGCTACAAACCCTTTCTGACTGGAGCGAAGAGTATATGGCCGTTAGCAGGCCCACCCCATCCATTGCCCCTAAAAGCGCCTAGCTCCGCTAATGAGAGGGCAAATACGGGGGTATCGTCTGGGCCTTCTGGGTTACTCGACAATGGATAAGCGTTATGAGTGGAGCACCATAGACGCGCTCAATGCCAACATGATGAGCTACCGCGGCCGGGCGGGCCAACGACGCCAGCCCGCAGATTTCGATGACGGGCACCCTCACTGACCAAGGCCTGCTCGGCAACGAGTCCGTTGGCAAGGCGGTGGGCATACGGACCGTCATTCAGCCGACCTCCCCTAGCCAACACACGGTGCTGCTGTATATGACTCCGCCTGGCAAAGCGGAATTTCTAGCCGACAAGTCCGTCTATATTCGCCGGCCATGAGGTGTCCAGACCATCACTAAGCCTTCGGTCGTAGCTGCTCGTACAGGAAGCAGACAAAATCCCCCGGAGTGTGCAGTGGCACTTCATCGGGAATGGTGAGGTGGAAGCAGCTTTCCACTTCCAGAATGATATCAACCACGTCCAGAATCTCAAATCCGAATTCGGCGAGCAAATCCGTCGTGGGGCGCACGTGACGCAGTCGGATGCCTTTGCGCCGACTGATGAGGTGCCGCACTTGCTGCATTAGCGCCGTGACGGAAGCGGAAGAAGAATAGCGACGCGTAAGCATGAGGAAATGAAAAGGAATGAAAATAAGCCCGGCCAGCAGCCCGAAGAGGCCACTGGCGGGCTTCGACTAGGGTTGCTCGCCAGTGGCTTTGGCCAATATGGCCTCCGCAATGCGGTATTCGGCCTTGGCGTCCACCAACGCGGCAGCGGCTTGCTGCGTAATGGTCTGGGCTTCGAGCAAATCAGTGAGCGGCAGCAGGCCCGCGCGGAAACGGTTTTCGTTGAGGCGCTGGTTTTCTTGAGCTTGCGCTACCGTCAGACGTTGCAGCTCCACGCGGCGGGCAGCTTGGTTGAGGCGCAGCAGGTCGCGGCTGATTTCCAGCTGCACCTGCTGGCGGGCTTCCGTCAGATCGGCTTGGCTGGCCTGGGCCAGGTAGCGGCGCTGGGCTTCGAGCAGCCTATTCTCTTTCCAGTGCACCAGCGGCAGATTCACGCTCACCACGGCGTAAGTGGGGATGTAGTTTTTCTCGGGCAGCAAAAAGCTAGGTTTTTGCTGCAAGTAGAGCGCGTTGAGGCTGCCCCCGATTTGGGGCCGGCGTGCACTACGGGCAATCACAATTTGCAGCGAGTCGGCGCGGTTGGCCAGGGCGAGCTGGCGTAGTTCGGGCCGCTGGGCGAGGGCACGCTGCTCATAATCAGCAGGCCTGACGGGCGAGAAGTCGCCCTCAATCGATTCGGCTAAACGCAGCGAATCGCCGGCTGGCCGGCCGATGAGCTGGCTTAGCACCATCCGGCTGATGCGCTGTTCGTCGCGGGTGCGCAGCAGGCGTACTTCCGCGTCGCGCAGCTGTACCTGGGCGCGCAGCAGATCGGCTTTGTAGCCCAGGCCAGCCTGGAGCTTGTTGTCGAGGTCGCGCACTAGGGCTTGCAGCTGAACGCGGTTGCCTTCGGCTAGAGCTACCTGGTCGCGCAAAGCCACGGTTTGCCAGTACGTCTGGTCAATGTCGGCCACCAGCTGCTGGCGGGTGTTGCGTACGTCTTCGGCCGATACCTGGGCGCTGAGGCCCGACAATGCAATCTGGGCGCGTACCTGGCCGCCGGCGTAGATGGGCTGGTTCAGGGCCAGTCCGCCGGTCACGCCCTGCGCTTCGAGGGGCGTACTGCGCAAGCCGCGCACGAAGTAGCCAGTGCTGCTGAAATCCAGCTTGGGCAAGCGGTTGGTTTGGGCGGCGCGGTAGGCGGCGTCGGCGGCCTGCTGCTTGCGGCCGGCCGAGGTCAGGCGTTGGTTCTGGCTCAGGGCCAGCGCCCGGCACTTGGCCAGGGTCAGCGGCGCGCTGGAGGTGGTAGGCGCGGGCATAGTTTGGGCGTAGAGGCCCGGGGCAAGTAGCCCCAGGCCCACGCAGAGAAGCATCTTCATTCCGAAAAAATTAAGCGGAGGCTTGGTCGTGCCCTCACGCATCGACTCACTTTGCATGAGGGCAAAAAGGCGTTTTGCTACTAGTGAGCCAATGCTAACGTGGGCTGCTCATCGTCGCGGGTTTCGGCCGGGGCCGGATTCTTCTGTCCCTTCAAGGACAAGTAGTACAGCACGGGCACCACAAACAGTGTCATCACCATGGCCACCATGATGCCGAAGGCAATGACGCTGCTCAGTGGCGACCACAGCGGCGACTTGCTCAGAATCATGGGAATTACGCCCACCGCGGCAGCCGATGAGGTCAGGAAGATGGGCCGCATCCGGCGGTGGGCCGAGGCAATAGCTGCGTCCTTGACCTTGTAACCATGCTCGCGTACCAGTTCGTCGGCATAGTCCACCAGAATGATGCCGTTGCGGACCACAATGCCCAGCAGGCTGTTGATGCCTAAAAAAGCGGTCATGCCCAGTGGGTTGTCGGTTAACCAAAGGCCAAACATGGCTCCCGGCAAGCTCAAGAAGAACGTGGAAAGCACGATCAAGGCGCGGCCCAGGTGGCGGAACTGCAGCAGCAGGGTCACAAAAATCAGCAGAAAGCTCAAGGCCAGGGCCAGATTAGACTGCGGTGCCGCGTCCCGGCCCGACTCGTCGTCGCCGCCGTATTCCACATGCACGCCGGCGGGCAACTGGAGCGCATCGAGTTGGGGCCGCACTTCGCTCAGAATCTGGCTGGCCACCCGGCCGAAATCCGTGTCGCTGCTCACCGTGAGCGTGCGCAAGCCGTTGCGGCGCACGATGTTGCTCAGGTGCCAAGTTGGCACCACATCGGCCACCTGGCGCAGCGGCACCTTGGTGTTGTAGGCCGTTGTTACGTACACTTGATTGACGTCGCTGAGTTGCTGCCGATCCCGCTCGTCCAGGCGCAGCACGATGTCGAGAGGCTTGTCGCCCTCCCATAGCGTCGATACGGGCCAGCCTTTAAGGCTGCCGCCTAGGGTTTGGGCCACAGTCTGTTTGCTCACGCCCAGACGGTCGGCCTGATCGGGCTTTACCTGCACGTCTAGCCCCAGGTAGGAGTTGCGCCAGTCGTCGCGCACGAAGTGGGTGTTGGCGGTTTGGGTGAAAATCTGTTGCACCTGCTGGCCCACTGCGCGTAGAGCCGTGGCGTCGCCGCCCACCACGCGCACTTCGAGCGGCGCCTTGGTTTCCTTCCAGCTCAGGCGGCGCACCCGCACGGAACCCTCCGGCACCAGCTTTTGCAGAGAATGGGCATACTCCCTGGCCAATTCTACGGTGGCTTCGCCGCTGGTAGTGTTGATAAAAACCTGCGCGTAGTTTTCAGCCGGGGCTTCGGGGGCGTAGCTGGAGTAGAAGCGCGGCGAGCCAGTGCCCACAAAGCTCACCACCTGTTGAATGCGCTTATCGCCCTGGATAGCGGCCGTTACGCGGTTCACGGCCTGTTCGGTCTGGGCCACGGGCGTACCCTCAGGCAGCCACAGCTCCAAGTTGAACTGGTCGCGCTCCGAATACGGCAGGTACTCAAACTTGACTTGGGAGCCAAACACCCCGGCGAATGCCAGCGACGAGAAGCCCAACGTGAGCACCAGCTTGGGGTGCGCGAAGCTCCAGTCCACGGCCCGGTTGAAGCGCGCCTGCACCCAATCAATCACCGAAGGCTTCGGTGCCGGGGCATCGGCCGCCCGCGGTGTGTGCAGGCCCTTGCGAATAGCGAAGTAGCACAAGGAAGGAGTCAGCAGCATCGACACCAGAAACGAGGCGACTAACGCCACTGCCACCGTGGCCGGAATGTGCATGGAAAACTCCCGCACGAGGCCCGTGTACACGATGGCCGAGGGCAGAAAGGCGAAGATGATGGTGGCCGTGGCCGCCAGCACCGGTACAAACAGATCGGTGGCCGAGCGCCAGGCCGCTGTCCAGCGGTCCATGCCCTCGTCGAGTTTCTCCACGTAATTGTCGACCACCACAATGGCATCGTCCACCACCATACCCAGCACAATCACCAGCGCCGCCAACGACACCTGGTGAATCTCCATGCCTAGCATATTGAGAATGGCAAACGTAATCAGAATGGACAGCGGGCAGGCAATGGCCGAAATCAGGGCAATGCGCAAGGGCAGCAGCAGCAGCACTACCGCAATAACTGAGGCCACGGCAATGGACAGCTCCACGAAAAAGTCGCGCAGCTTGTGGTCTACCACCCGCGGCTGGCTCACGATTTCCTGCACCTTCACACCCGCCGGAAACTTGGCTTCCACTTCCTTGATTTTCGCGGCGAGCTGCTCCCCGAACCACACCATGTTGTTGCCCGGCTGCATTTCCACGGTCAGCATTACTGCCGATTGCCCATCAATTTTGATGCGCGAGGTCAGCTCTTCGTCGCGGCGCTGCAAGTGGGCCACGTCGCGCAACCGCACCTGGTTACCGGTCGTTGGGTCTGCATAGACGAGCTGATTGGCCAAGTCCTGCTGCGAGCGGTAGAGCCCTTCGGTGAACACCGGCACCCGGGCGTCGGGCAACGTCAGCTCACCCGAGTAGGTGACGTTGTTTTGGCCTTGCAGCACCTGCCCGATGTGGGCGAAGTCCAGCCCGTACTGCCGCAGGCGGTCGGCTGAAGCCGTTACGTACACTTGCTCCCGTTGCTCGCCGTAGCGCCGGATCTTCGACACCTGCGGCAGGGTCTTAATCGCGTCTTCCAACTGGTCGAGGTACTGCTTGAGGTCGGCGTAGCTCCGGTCGCGGGCCGTAACGGCCAGCATCAGGGCCGCTACATCACCAAACTCCCCGTTGACGAACGGGCCCTGCACGGCGGCCGGAAACAGTTGCCGGTTGGCATTAAGACCATCTTGGAGCTTGGCCCAGAACTTATCGGTGTCCGTTACCCAATCCTGCAACTGCACGTTCACCACCACGGCGCCGGCCTTGGTCGTGGAGTAGGTTTTTTCTTTGCGCACTTCCTTGTAGCTGAAGAGCTGCTGTTCCAGCTTCTTGGTGAGCTGGTTTTCCACTTCCAACTCGTTGGCCCCCGGATACACCGCCAGCACCAGTCCCTGGCGAATGGTGATGCGCGGGTCCTCCATACGCGGCATGCTGTAAATGGCCCAGATGCCTGCCAAGGCCAGCAGCACCGTTAAGCCGTAGGTGACCTGCCGGTACTTCATGGCCGCCTCAATTAAGTTGAGGCGACGCGTTGGTTTGTTGTTTTCCATAAAAAACGGGAGGGTAGAACCTTACAAAATACGGATGGCTTGGCCGTCGCTTAGGCGCTGCTGCCCAGCCACGATGACTTTCTCGCCTGCGCGCAGGCCCTGCGTAACGACTACCTGCTGTCCTTGCACCGGCCCGAGCACCACGCGGCGGCGGCGGGCGGTTTTGCCAGCAGCATCGGCCACGTACACCACGCTGGCTCCGTCGGCTTCCTGTACCACCAGTTGCGGGGCCAGCGCTACCACTGCCCTCCCCTGCCCTGCTGGCAGCGGAATCCGCAGGCTGGCCAACATGCCCGGCAATAGGCGCAGGCCGGGGTTGGGTAGCAGCACCTTCACGTAGAAGCTGCGCGAGGTTGGGTCTGCCACCGGATTGATTACTTGCACCGTGCCGCGCACTTCGCGGCTGAGTGCGGGCACAAGCACTTGCACCGCCGTGCCCTTCGCCAGACGGCCTATCTCCGCTTCCGGCACGACGGCGCGGGCAAATACCTGCTCGGTTTTGATTAGGCTAAAGGCAGGACTACCCGGTGAGGCCGCCACGCCGGGCTCCACCATCTTCGCGGCAATGAGGCCAGCGAAGGGTGCTGTCAAGCGCGTGTCGGCTACATGCTTGCGGGCCACCTGGGCGCTGGCCTCGGCGCGCTGCAAAGCGGCGGTAGCCTGCACCAGTTCGCGCTCGGTTAAGCTCTCGGCTTGGCGGAGTTGCTGCGCGCGGCGGGCCGCGTCGCGGGCTTCGAGCAGCGAGGCTTCGGCCCCGGCCTGTAAGCTGGTATACTCCTGCTGGTCGAGCACGCCCAGCAACTGACCGGCACGCACCTGGTCGCCCTCACGTACCAGAACTCGCCGCACCGTACCCGCCACGCCAAAGCCTAGGCTGGCCGTGTTTTCGGCTTCAATGGTGCCGCTGTAGGTTTGTTCTTGCGCACCAGTCAGCGTGCGCACGGGCTGCACTCGCACAGCCACCGGAACGAGCCCCGTAGGTTTCTGAGTGGATTCTTCAGCGGCCGACGGCGAGCAAGCTACCGCACTCGGCAGTAAACCAAGAATCAGCCAGCGACTAAATCTTCGATAATGAGGCATGGGTGAAAGAGAAAAGTTGAAGTGCACAAGTTGTATGTTCACAAAGTGACCGTTAGTCACTTCCGGAGAAAAAGTAACCATCAGCTAGGGCTGACGGCGTTGCAAAGGTCAACAAAAATAAGATATTCTGTTTACTTGTTCATAAAATGACTATCAGTATAAAATGTTTAAATTTTTTTATTGCTTACTTAAGCTTGACGGCAGACGCCCGCAATCCGCTTTCCAACGTGGCCAGGTACGTTTCGAACAATTCGCTTGAATCTACTTGTCGCTGCTCAGCCATATGGCCACCCTTGCTGACAATAAACTGCATCATGCCGTAGGAAGAGGCCCACAAGTTGATAGACATCAACTGGGCGCTGAGGTCGGTGCGGATGGAGCCATCGGTGGTACCTAAGCGCCACACGTCTTGGAACAGTTCGTAGATGGCGTTGGCAGTTTCGTACACAACCCCGGCGTTGGTGCTGGTAAAAGGCGATTCGAAGAAGGCAATAAAACCGAAGTACACCGGATTTGCCATTACGAAAGCATAATATGCGCGCATCATGCGCAACACTTTTTCCAGCCCGGTGTCGTCGCCTGCCGCGGCCTTCTTAAACTCCAAGTGCAGTTCGTGCAAGGCCTGCTCGTTGATGGCTAGTAGGATTTCTTCCTTGCTACGATAGTAGCGGTACAACGTGCCCTTAGCCAGTTCGGCCTCGGCTGCAATGTCGTCGATGGTGGCGACAACCAAGCCTTTGGCCAGGAAAACCTTCTTGGCTGCCGCCAGAATGGCTCCCTCCCGACTGGCTTTTTCCCGCTGCTTACGTTCTGCAACACCCATCTATCCGGATAGGTCAGTTAGTGACCGATGGTTCAAAGTTACAGATTAGCGCGAGCCGAAATGGATTTACTCAAGCAAAATCATTACTCGGCAAGATATACTCTCTGCTTCGCGCTGCTAAGCGGCATGATTTCAGTTGCTTCCTCGATCAACGATTGCATCAACGCCGCTGCTTTCCGGTGTTTGAGAATCGGGGCAATCTGACCACCCCAAAAGAGGATCATCTCGTGCTGTTGCTGTTCGACAGCCGCTTTGCGCAGCGTGGACATAAATGTGGTCTGGAGCGGAAATGGGAGAATGCCGCTTTCTTTTCCGACCATGTCTTTGGCGATTGGCGTGGTTAGACCCCGGCCCAAACGCCCCGTAAACGCGCGCGACAGCATGGTGTATTTAGCTGCCTCCGAGAAAAGGGCTGCTTTGTGCACGGGCAGAGCGCCGGATTCATCACAAGCCAGAAACGCCGTGCCGATCTGGACCGCATCGGCCCCGAGAGTAAGGGCTGCGGCTATGCCCCGCCCGGTTGCAATGCCCCCGGCCGCAATGACTGGCAGCTTCACTTTCTCTTTAATAAGCTGAAGGAGCACGAAAGAACCGGTCATTGATTGCTCCGCCGGAGCCAGGAAAGACGGCCGGTGGCCACCCGACTCGAAGCCCGAAGAAATGATCATATCGACCCCTGCGTTTTCAAGCGCGAGGGCCTCATCGAGCGTGGTAGCCGCCCCCACCAGCTTGATTCCGCGCCGACGGCATTGGTCCAGGATGTCGGCAGACGGTATGCCGAACATGAAGCTGAACACGCTAGGACGCACGTCGAGCACTACTTGGATTTGGTCTTCGAACCGTGATTTGAACGTTGGTGGCTTCGGCGGCAGTGCAATTCCAGCCTTGTCGAAGTACGGTTTGAACTGCGCCTTTACCTGCTCGTATTGCTCGTCGCTGACCGTGCCGTCTACCGCGTCCGTGTCCGACACCCACAGGTTGAGGTTATAGGGTTTGTTGGTCGCGGCTCTGATTTGTTTGTCAAGCTCATAAATCTCCGGCGGGCTCAGGGTGTAGGCCCCGTAACCGCCCAAACCACCCCCATTCGAAACGGTAGACACTAGCTCCACCGACGACAAGCCGCCGCCAAACGGCCCCTGCAAGATGGGATATTGTACGCCGAGCATCGCGGCGGCTTTGGTTTTGTACCACATGGCTTTACTGCTTTGACGAGAGTAAGCACCGGCGCTTACAAGCAAGCACTTACTCCTAGCTTGGTGCAACAAGTGAGAGTATTATGGCTGAACCTGAATATAGAGACGCTGCGTCTTCTTTACTAGCAGAATTGTATGGCCAGCTCAGACTTATGTTCAGATCAGAAAAGTAGCCGGCAACGCGGCATTCAAGTAGATAGCGCGGCGTCCTCAGCAGAGCGGGCGAAAAGCCGCACGAAGCTCTTCCGCGAAAACCTGCGGCTGTTACCACGCCGCGAAGTGGCCGCCTTTGTCAGCCTCGTGGAAGTAAATCAGGTTCGGGTAGGCGCGGCGCACCCACGACTCTGGGGCTCGGTAGATTTCATCGGGGAATACGGTAACGGCTACGGGCAGCGCAATCTCGGTGGTCCGCTGCGCGGCGGCCACTACAATGCCCTGGCCTTTGTTTTCCCACAGTACAAGCGCGCTGAGGAGGCCGCCGTGTTCATCAGCCAGTACAGCGTGATGTCGTCCAGCATCTCGTCGCGCGTGAGCGAGCGTTCTGGTTCGCCCTCGTTGTAGTCGTACATCCAGGCCGCAAGCCCCACCGGCGAATCCGTCAGAGAATAGCCGATCATTTGGGGCCGCGTGGCCATCAGCACGGAATAAGCGCGGTTCTTATTGTAGAATCGGTCGAGCGACTCAGTTGCCGCGCGCTCTTTCTCGGAAAAGCCGGCCGTTCCGGAGCCGTCGTTGCGCATGGTGGTTACCTCGGCAGGAACCGCAGCTGGCAAGTTGACGTGGATGCCCAGCAGGCCTTTTGGCGCCTGGCGCGCCAACGCGTGGGAAACTGGCGCGCCCCAGTCGCCGCCTTGAGCTACGTAGCGCGGGTAGCCGAGGCGCTGCATCAACACTGCCCAGGCGCGCCCAATGTGGTCCGGATCCCAACCGGGGCCCGTCGGCTTACCGGAGAAGCCGTAGCCGGGCATCGAGGGGATGATGACGTCGAAGGCATCCTCCGGGCGGCCGCCGTAAGCGGTCGGGTCGGTCAGCGGCCCGATGACTTTGAGCATTTCGAGTACCGAGCCGGGCCAGCCGTGCGTGATGAGCAGCGGCATGGCGTTCAGGTGGCGTGAGCGAACGTGCAGGAAATGAATGTCAAGCCCGTCAATAGTGGTCGTGAATTGCGGCAGCGCGTTCAGTTTCGCCTCCGCTTTGCGCCAGTCGTAGTCGGTACCCCAATAGTGCACCAGGGCTTGCAGATTCTTCCGCTGTATCCCCTGCGACCGATCATTGACTGTTTCCTGCTCCGGCCAGCGCGTCGCCCGAAGGCGTTTCCGGAGGTCGGTGAGGGCGGCCTTGGGCACGTGCACTTTGTAGGGGCGGATGGCTTCGCCGGTAACGCCGGTGGCGGCAGAAGTTGTCTGGGCAGTGCTGAATGTGCTCGGCACACTAAGGCCCACTATCAGCACGAGGCTGGCGAGAATGATTTCAAGCTTTTTCACGACTAATTTCACTTGACAGTCACCACGAGCGGCTTTCCTTTTTCCACGATGTAGGTAGCGAGCTCCGCCCCATTGCCGCTGCCGACATTCTTCGCCGCGTGAATTGTTGCGGCCGGGATGAATAGCACATCGCCGGTCCTGAGCGTCACGGGTGGCTTGCCTTCGACTTCGTATTCCAGCACGCCTTCGAGGACCTAAATGACTTCTTCGCCTGGGTGTTTGTGCTTGCCAAACGCCGTGCCGGGGGCGAGGTCGATGCGCACCTGAACGGCCTCTTGCCCGCGAGCACTCAACTCATGCCGCTGGAACTCTGTGCGCTTGATTCCCGCCTGCTGCGCCTGCGCGGCATTTGAGTCGAATAATAGGGCCAGCCCAATAATGGCAATGGTACTGGCAAAAAGGGTTGGCGTTTTCACTGTCGTAAAGTCTGTTGATTAGGCCGGAACTGTGCTCCGCGTAAATTCAGCGGCGTGCAGTTTGGGGGCCTCTCAGAAAGCGGAATAAATAGCACGTTAAGGCTTAGAAAGGGGCCGTAGGGGCTGAAACTCGCCGGTCGCCCGTTTCGTGCGCCACGAATAGTCGCCTGTCAGGTTGGTAGGCTGCCCGCCCAACGGCGATAAACAGGGCAAAAGCGCTTCGTTCACGGTCTGGCCGTGGGCCCACAGCGCCTGCACGGCGCGCTGTAGATACGCCGTATTCCGCAGCACAATGGCGGCCGTGAGCAGGTTTAGCCCGCTGGCCCGGTCGCGCTGTTGCTCAAAGCCCCGGCCTCGAATTTCCCCGAGCCGGTGAAAGAAGACAGCCCGGGCCAGCGCGTGGCGGGCTTCACCCTTGTGGAGCCCGACTTGCACGCGGCAGCGCTTGTCGACGCTTTGCCGCTAGTTCAGAACAGAGAGGCTGCGCGAGATGCGGTATAAAAAGATAGCCCAATTCAGTTGAGTTGGAAAGTCTGCCGAAAGGCGAGCGGCGAAAGGGCCGTCTTGGTTTTGAAGAACCGGCTAAAGGACTGCGAATGCTCGAAGCCCAGCGCGTAAGCAACCTCACTTACCGACAGGCCCGTGGTGGCAAGCTTTTCCTTCGCTTGCGCGATAAGCTGGTCGTGGATGTGCTGCTGCGCGCTTTGGCCGGTGAGCGTGCGCAGCATGTCGCTTAAATAGCTGGGCGACACGTGCAGGCACTGCGCCAGGTACTGGACCGTGGGGATGCCCCGGTGCAGCAGGTTCTGGTCCCGGAAACAGTCCGCCAGCGTTTCTTCCAGCCGTTGCAGCAAGTCGCTGTGCACCGCTTTGCGCGTGAGAAACTGGCGCTTGTAAAAACGGTTCGCGTAGGTGAACAGCAATTCGAGCTGGGCAATCACGACCTCATAGCTGAACTCATCCAAGCGGCTGGCCAACTCCGCTTCGATGGTGTTGAACAGCGCCAGCAAGAGGTCTTTCTCCTGTTGCGAAACGTGCAGCGCCTCGTTGGCCGAGTAGGTGAAGAAGCCGTAGTGCCCCATCTTTTTGGCGAGGGGGTAACCGGCCAAAAAATCTGGGTGAATCAGCAGGGTGAAGTGGGCGCAGGCCTGCCCCGTGGGCTCCTCGCTTCCCCCAATGAGCTGGTTGGGGGCCGCGAAGAGCAAGCCCCCTTCCTCAAAGTCGTAATAGCCCTGCCCGTACGGCAGCTTGCTGCTCAGGCGGGGCCGGTACGAGATTTTGTAAAAGCTCAGCACGTGCGGCTGGTGGACGCCCGCCCCCGTTGCGGGCGCGTGGGCACCGTGCACGAGGCTAATGAGCGGGTGTAGGGGCGGCGGCGCGCCCAGGGCCCGGTGGGCCTCGGACAAGGACGTAAACCGGAGCGGCGTGTTAGCGGGCTTTTTCATTTTCCGAATGTACTACGCTTAGCGCCTATCCAAATAGGCTTAAAAAAAGAACGGTCATGCTGAGCTTGTCGAAGCATCTCTACCGCGCAGGTAATCTCTGTCAATTGAGGTAATTGCGCGGTAGAGATGCTTCGACAAGCTCAGCATGACGCCCTATTTGGATAGGCTCTTGGTACCGGGTAACCGATAGTCAGGTAGACCACCTGTTGCCCGGGGTGGGTTTGAGTGAAGGAATCGCCATCGTCACGAACGGTTTGGGAGGGACGCTCGAATTTCAGCCACCGCCCGGCTGCCGGGGAAGTACCAGGGCATCCAAGCCGCGTTGCAACGAGGGGCCCGTGGGTTTCAAGCACCCACGGGCCCCTCGTTGCGTTCGTTAGCGCGGTGAAGCTCCCTGAGCGGCGTCCGCCACGGTTTCCCAGGCTTCCCAGGTGGCCAGCCGCTCGGCATACACCCCGCGCACCCAGGGCAGGTTATCGCGGCCGAGGAAGAGCCGCAGGGGGGGCTGCTCGGCATCGACCACGGCAAAGAGGGCGGCGGGCGTCGCGGCCGGGTCGCCGCGCTCCATCTGGCCCAGGGCCGCGAACACGTGGTTTTTGAGGTCGGCGTACACTTCCATGCCGGGGGCGAAGCGAATCGACTCCGGGCTGCCGAACTCGGTGGCGTACGCGCCGGGCTCGACGAGGGTGACGTTGATGCCAAACGGCGCGACCTCGGCGGCCAAACTCTCGTGAATTGCCTCAACGGCGAACTTGGTGGAGCAGTAGTAGCCAATAACCGGCGTGCTGACGAGGCCCACGCCGCTGGATACGCCCAGAATGTGGCCGCTGCCCTGCGCCCGCAGGAAGGGCAAGGCGGCCTGAATCACGGACACCGTCCCGTACACGTTCGTGTCGTACATGGCCCGGATTTCGTCCAGGCCGGCTTCCTCGATGGTGCCCACCAGCGAATAGCCGGCGTTGTTGAGCACCACGTCGAGCCGCCCGAAGTGCGCGTGGGCCTGCGCCACGGCCGTTTTTACTTGTTCGGGGTGGGTGACGTCCAGTTCCAGCGTCAGCACGTTGGTCCCGTATTTCTCGGTCAAATCGGCGATGCTGGCCAGTTGACGCGCCGTCGCGGCTACTTTATCGCCCCGTTGCAAAACGGCCTCGGTCCACACGCGGCCAAAGCCGCGCGAGGTGCCCGTGATGAACCAGATTTTGGGGGTATTGCCCGTGGCGGGCGCGGTGCCGGTTGTGCCGGCGGGGTGCGGTTGAGGGGTCATGAGGTGAAGTGCGTTTAAGTACCCCCCAAAGGTCCGGCCCGGCGGCTGGCGCTTTGTAGCTGGATTGCGGAATGTTGTAGCCTAACTGAAGCACCCGTCGGGCAGCGGGTACGCCATTCTTTTCAACGCCGCACCAATCGATTTCAACAGGTACGCCAGCCTGTGCAACCGTTGGCTAAAAAGATGACTCGAAGAAGTTTGCACTTCCTACACGTTGAGGAAATATGGCAGAAAAGTCCGTCACGTCACGCTCTATGAATACCTGCGCCAGCAGGGTGTCGCCACTCACCGCCATCAAAAAGCCCTAGCAGCGAAGTTGACCGATTGAATGTTGTGCCGCCTTTTCGGCCAAATTCCTTAACGTGCTATTTATTCCGTTTTCTGAGAGGACCCCAGTTTCACGAAGTCGTGCATGCTCGTTGGCGCCTGGCCAGTGAGCTTGAACAGGTCATTGGTCAGGCGGTCGTACCGGCCCTGCGCGTGCAGCTCGGCCATCACCGCGAGGTGGTTGATGAGGTGGGCTGGCACGCCAAGCTCCCACAGCTTCTCCGTCCAGGCCGAGAGCGGCCCGTTGCGGTAGCGGATGGGCCGGCCGAGGGCCTCGGAAAAGGCTTGCGCGTAGTGCCCAAGGTGGCCGACTCGAATCCTGTCAGATTGTACACCTGCCCGATGTGCAGAGCGGGCTCGTGCAAGATCACCGCGACGGCGCGGGCCACATCAACGGCCGAGATAGGCGAGGTTTTGCTGTTGTCCAGCGGCAGCAGCAATTCGTCGTTGTCCCGGACGCTAGCCGCGACTAAGCGCAAGAAAAAGCCTTCGAGGAAAACCGTCGGCCGCACCGTAACAACCGGCAACCCCGACCACGCCAGAGCCTGTTCCGCCAGCCAGTGCAGCCTGTGCTGCGGACTGCCAGTGGTTTCGGTGATGCTCATCTGCGTCACCATCATCTGCGACATGTTCACGAAGGCCTCCACGCCGTGGTGCCGCGCCACCGCCGCCACGTTGACCGTGGCTTCGAGGTAAGCCGCCGAAACCGACATGCCGAAATAAATGCGTGCGCACCCAAGTGGATGAACACCCGATCCAGGTGATGAAGACCAGCTTTCGGCTGATGAATTATCGCAACAACTACATGATTATATACTCGCAGATTCCTCTACGAATAAGCCGGCATGAGCGTATTCTTGCCAGCGGCAAAGCCCACTAGGGCGCGTATACTGCTCCTGCATCGTGGGCTTCAGTGGCTCCCCTACCCTATTGGCGGCGTCTCTCACTAAAGAGGCTGTTGGCAACCCGATAAGCAGGCCGCAGAGCACGCAAAAGCCGTCGGCGCTCCGTACCAAAGTAGCGGAGGGCCGACGGCTTCTCACTGGTTCAAAGTATCGATATTGCTTCAACTGCTAACACCAGGTAGCGCATGCAGCTTGCTGTTCGGAAGCTATTTCCCGAGCCAGTGCTTGAAATCCGTTACTCGCACTAGGCTCACGAATACCTCGTGGCGGGCAGCGGGGCGCAGTTCCAACCGGTACTTGCCCGCCGAGTAGATGTGCACGGTCTCGATGGCCGGCAGCCCTACCGAATACTGCCGGTTGACCCGAAAAAGGTCGCGCGGGTTAAGCATTTCGGCGAGCTTGTCTAGGGTGTAGTCGACGGGTAGCAGCTGGCCTTTTTGCGTCATCAGAAACGAGACCTTTTCTTCGGAAAAGAAGTAAGCCACCTCGGCAACGTCTATGCTGCGCAGCTTGGAGCCAGTAGTAATCATAAACCGCTCCTTGTAAGCCGGGGCGGCGGTTGGCGTGAACATGCGCAGCAGCGTGGCTAGCTCCGGGGGCGCAAAATGCTGCTGCAACTGCTTGTACTTGCCCAGGGCGGCGGCCAATTCGTCGTCGTCAATGGGTTTGAGCAGGTAGGCGATGCTGTTGACCCGGAAAGCTTCCACCATGTAGGCGTCGTAGGCCGTGGTGAAAATGATGGGAGTGCGTAGCGGCACTTGCTCCAAAATCCGAAAGCCCAGGTCGTCTTCCAAGTGAATATCGAGGAAGAGCAAATCCGGCGCGGGATTGGCTTGCAGCCACGCCACGGTTTTGGCTACGGAAGGCAGTTGTGCCACTACGATGATGTGCGGGTCGTAGGCGCGCAGCCGACTGGCGAGTCGGTCCGCCGAAAGCGGCTCGTCTTCCACGATAAGTACGTTCATAGCAAGGGAATGCGAACTACAAAGTCCTGACTGGTTTCTTCCACGAGCACCGGGCGGGCCGTGAGGTAGCCGTAGCGGTTACGGATGTTCGACAGGCCCACCTGAGTGGAAGGGGCCGCCACGGGGCGGAGCTGCATGTTGTTGCGCACGCACAATTCGTCGGCCACCGCTGTAATACTCACCTGCAACGGCTGCTCAATCGACATCTGGTTATGCTTGACGACGTTTTCCAGCAGCAGTTGCAGCGTGAGCGGGGCAATCCGGTACTGCGCGGCCACCGCTGCCGGCACCTCCACCACGTTGAACTTGTCGTGAAACCGAATTTGCAGCAGGAAGATATACGACTAAATGAAGTCCAGCTCGGTTTGCAAAGGCACCAGCTGGTTGGCTTGGTGTTCCAGCGTGTAGCGGTACACTCGGGCCAGCTGACCAATAAACCGAACTGATAGCTTGGTATCGGTTTCTACCAGCGAGGCAAGAATGCTCAGGCTGTTAAACAGAAAGTGCGGATTGACCTGGCTTCTCAGCGCCGCCAATTGTGCTTGCACTTGCTCGTTTTGCAGCTGCTGGTTTTCCAGGTGATACTGCTGCACTTGCCCCGATGCCCGCCGATTAGCCAGCAGGTTTAGCCAGCAGGTAAAACACGGAAAGCATGAGCATGACGAAGAACCCGTTGATACCGCGCCTCAAAACGTCACGGGCTGCCGTATTGCCGGGTGAAGCATTTGGCTAGGAAAGCCCAACGCCATGAGGCCCTGATTCACCACGCGCAGCAGCTGCAAGTGAATTACGGCCAGTAACACAGCCAGCACCACCGAAACCAGAAAAGTAAGCAGTTGCGCGGGCCAGGCCATTTCCAGCACCGAATCTTCCCCAAACCACCGGAACAGGTGATGCGGGACGCGCTCCGCTACGCGCTGCCACACGTAAAACAGGGGCAGCATCACCACGCAAGCTTCCACGGCAAAGGGCAACACCTGCACAAACCCCGTCACGCTCCGGTCCCAGTTCGGAAACCCGAGATAAAGCAGAATTGGATAATAAACGATCAGCAAGCCCAGTGCGAGCCGCCAGTGCTGCTTGCTCGTTAGTTGCTGCGGGGAAATAGGCACGGCCTGCTTCATGCGGAAACGTATTCACGGGGCCATTCATCGTTTAGCCCAGCGCGGAAGGTATTCACTGTCGCTGACCCACCGAAAAAATAGTGGCTGAACACGTCGAATCGTTGACTGAGCGCCCAGTTTCCTTCCCTGAGGGAAGTGCAAGCGCCAACAACTAGCACTAGTACAGCTAATCATTGGCACCTATGAATATAAACTAAATCAAATGCATTCGTCCTCCCTGACAAGCAACGAGGTGTTTATCTTGCAATGAAGCTGACGAGAAGAAGTGACTGAAATTGGAAGCAACCTCCGCAAGCTAAACCGTACGTCGCTTCTTCCGCAAAACCCACTGAACAGCTTGTATCTTGGCTGACCATACCGATCCGCTTGCCCGTTACTTATGCCTTCCTTACCCGATACGTTAGCGCTTTTCCGGGCCCTGCCTAGTGCTTACCTACTGCTCTCGCCAACGTTACGGATTGAAGCCGTGAGTGATATGTACCTGGCAGCAACCCTCACCACGCGGGAGCAGCTGATTGGGCAGTACATGTTCGATGCCTTCCCGGATAATCCGGCGACCCCCGAGGCCCAAGCCGTAGCCAATCTGAACGCTTCTTTGCAGCAGGTATTGGCGACGAGAAAACCTCACCAAATGGCCTTGCAGCACTACGATGTGCTCGATCCCACCACACCCGGCGCCTTCGTGGAGCGCTACTGGGAGCCCGTCAACACGCCGGTACTCGACGAGCAAGGAGTCGTTACGGGCATCATTCACCACGTGGTGAACGTCACCGAGCGTGTATGGGCCGAAGCTCAACTGCAGGAAAGCCACCGCCGGGAGCAGGCGGCCGTGGCGAGTGCCGAAGCGGAGCGTATGACCTTGCGCCGCATCTTCGAGCAGGCGCCCGTAGCCATTGCCATTTTCGAAGGAGCCGAGCACCGAGTGACCTTCGCCAACGCGGAAATGGGCGTGCTGTGGGGGCGGCCGGTGGAAACCGTACTGGGTCTTCCCCACTTTGAGGCGCTGCCGGATGTGGCCGGCCAGGGCCTGGAGCCGCTGTTCGCCGACGTATACGGCACTGGACAGCGCTACCAACTTCGCGAAAGACGAATCCACCTCGACCGCGGCAGCACGGGCCATGTTCGGCCTTACTACTTTCACATTGCTTATCAAGCTCTACGCGATGGGCAGGACCGTATCACGGGTCTAATTGCTTCCGCCATTGACGTCACCGAGCAGGTCGAGGCTCGCCAACAGGTGCAACTGCTCAACGAGCAGTTGGAAGCCCGCGTCGCAGAGCGCACGCAGGCCCTACAAGACACAAACCAGCAACTGGTGCGTACCAACGCGGACTTGGATAACTTTATCTACACGGCCTCGCACGACCTGAGAGCGCCCATCAGCAACATCGAGGGCCTGCTGCACCTACTCCGCGACGACTTGCTGACCACCGCCCGCTCGGACGATGAAGTGGTTTCGGCCGTATTGACACGTATGCAGGAGGCGATAGAACGCTTCAAACGCACCATCGGTCACCTCACGGACATAAGCAAGCTGCAACTCGAATTCACTCGCCCCACCGCCGCCGTACCATTGGCTCCCGTGCTCGAGGATGTGCGGCAAGACCTGTTGCCCATGCTCACCGAAACCGGCGGGCAGCTCATAGTGGATGTGGCGAGTTGCCCAGCCCTACTATTTTCGGAGAAAAATCTGCGTTCTGTGCTCTACAACTTGGTGAGTAACGCGCTCAAGTACCGCCACCCCGACCGTTCCCCACACGTTCGTGTCCGCTGCTACTACCAAGCCACCCAACCGGTGCTAGAGGTACAGGACAATGGGCTAGGCCTCGCGGCGCGGCAACAGGACAAGCTCTTTGGCTTGTTCCAGCGCATGCACACGCACGTGGAAGGCACGGGTGTGGGCTTGTATATGGTCAAGAAGATGGTGGAGAATGCTGGCGGCACGCTCGCGGTGGAGAGCCAGGAGGGCGTAGGCACCACTTTCATGATCACCTTACCGTCGTCCGTCGTATAGAGGGTACCTTGGCCTTTGTGGCCGAGGGCAGCAACGCGTTTCGTATGCCTCAGCTTTCCAGCATTCTCTTGGTGGACGACGATGCCACCACCAATTTTTTAAATCAGACCTTGCTCCAACGCATAGACGTGGCGCAGCACCTGCTGGTGGCCGAAAACGGCGCGGAGGCGTTGCGCACTCTGCACCAGACCTGTGCGCCAGCAACCACCAGTTGCCCGAACCTGATTTTGCTGGATATGAAAATGCCCGTCATGAATGGCCTGGAGTTTCTGGAAGCGTATGCGCAATTGCCCCTAGCGCAGCAGCAAGCTATCGTCGTAGTAATGCTCACTACCTCCCTGTTGCCCCGAGACCTACAACTAGTGCAGCAATTACCCGTTGCGGGCATTCTCAACAAGCCCCTGACGAAAGAGAAGGTCCAGCACTTACTGGAGCAACACTTCACTGAGTAGCTGTGAGTTAGGGCGCGCAACACAAACCAGTAGAAGAGCAGAACGGAAAGCTTTGCCCCACGACGAATGCCTTCTAGTTCTAAAGACGCGCCATCACCGCTTGTTTTGCCTCTTCGATTTGCGCTTCGTTTCGTTTATAAAAAGTCCACTGTTTGAGGCGCTTGGCTACTAGCAGGCCGGACTGAGTCAATAATTTCAAATGTACCGTTGCCGTAGGCGGGCTCACGCCCAACTTTTCCGCGATGTAGTAGGAACACACCCCGTCGTGGACCAGATCACCGTCTACTTGGGGCGGGAAATGTGCGACGGGGTCTTTGAGCCAATCGAGCACCTGCCGGCGTTTTTCATTGTCCAGAGCTTTGAAAAAGGCATTGACATCCATGGCAAAGAATAAGGAGCCGGCTGAAGGCACACAACAGATGCTGCCCACCCCGCTTTCGGCTGGTAAATAGCAGGGAAGTTAACGAGGAATTTTTGCCAGCGCCACCTCGGCTGCCACTAAGTCTTGCACTCCCAGTCCCACAAATTTAGCGATGGTAATTTCCTGGTCGGTACGCCGGCCGGGTAGCGCGCCAGACAGCACATGGCCCAATTCGCCGTGCACTTGTTCCGGCGAGAGTTCGCCGCGCGTCAGCCAGCGATGAACTTCACCTTGTTGCTGAGCAGCAGCTACGCTATCCACGATCAGCCGATCGGCTCGGCGTAAGCATTCGGCGTCCAGTTCGCTTTTATTTACATCATCGGCCCCAATAGCCGTAATGTGCTGCCCGGGCCGCAACCATGCTCCCTGCACAATGGGCTCCCTGGCTAGCGTTGTAGTCAGCAGCACGTCACTGGCCCGCACCACGGCTTCGGCACTGGCGCCTAGCCGGATTTCCACGTGCCCAAGCTGGATGTGGAGCCGCTGTTGCAGGGCGGCCGCTTTCTGCTCGTCGCGAGCCCACACCCACAAGGTTTGAAACGGACGCTCGTGGTAGAGAGCCAGCACCTGCCAATAGGCCTGGACGCCCGCCCCGAGCACCCCCGCCACGGTCACGGTCCTGGGCGCCAGCACCCGGGCCGCCAACGCCCCGGCGGCGGCCGTGCGAATGTCGGACAAGTAGTGCTCCTCGTTGAGGATGGCCAGCGTATGCCCCGTAGCGGCATCGAAGACGGCGACGAAACCGCCTTGCGCGTGCCCCTGCTCCACATTGAGGGCAAACCACGGCGACACCTTCACGATGTAGACCGCGTGCCCGCGCATGGACCCGGTTTTGACCAACACATCGCCGAGTTCTGGCCGTGCGGCCGGGAAAAGCGAGAGCACGCCACTCTCAGCGAGGCCCGCACTGAACTCTTGAAAAGCGTGTGATACTGGCTCAATCAAGTCTTCGAAAGATACGCTCTGCCGCAAAGTGGCAGCGTTGATGATGGGCGGGTTTTGCAGTGCATGCATGAGCGAAAATCACGTTAAACGAACGGGTGCCGTCTGTTGTATTGCATTAGGCGTTTGCTCAAGCAACTGGTAGCACTTCCAGTACCCCGCGTCCGACGCTGGCGACGTCGCCGCTTACGTGCACGTTGGTCACATCGTGGGCGTGGCCCTCGCCGCAAACGGTGATGCGGCTAGGCCGGCCCACAAAGCGGCCTTGCTGCAATTCGAATTCTTGGCCGGCCGCCACCCGCCCGTGCTTCACCAAGTAGGCACCAACGGTGCCGGCCGCGCTGCCCGTGGCCACGTCTTCGGTCAAGCCGTCGTTGTTCCAATGCCGGCCCTCCAAATCGACAATGTGGAGCAGGTAGGCAAACTGCGCGTCAACCGTTGCTAGCAACGCCCCGAAGTCGCGGTGAGCGATGTGCGCGCGCTCCAGCCCAGACTCGACCGGAAACACCAAGTACCGCAGGCCAGTCGACACCACTTCCGGAACGTAACGAGCACTCATATCGGCTGGGTTTAAGCCCAAAGCAGCCGCGAACTCGGCCCACCGAGCGCGCGGCAGTTCACCCAAGAAGGTAGGTCGCCCCTGGTGTAGCAGGGCCCGGTAGCCGTTCGCCGTTCGTTGCGTCGTGACGGTAACTGTTGTGTGCTTGAGCACGAACGACCACCGTTGGGGTTCGGGCGCGCCTAGGCAGTCGTGCAGCACACTGGCCGCTCCCAAAATCGGGTGGCCCGCGAAGTCCAGCTCCTCTACCAAGTCGAAGATGCGGGCGCGTACGGTCCAGGCATCGTTGGTCGGTTCGAGGAAGATGCTTTCGAAGTGCCGCAGTTCCTGCGTGATGGTCAGCATTTGAGCCGACGTCAGCTCTCGGCTATCTGGAAATACAGTCAGGCTGTTGCCGGTGAAGGGCCGTGCCGCGAAGACGTCGACATGATGATAAGGTATGTGGGGCATGGGGTTTATTTGGTGGAAGTGCTTGCTTCAGAAATTCGGGGCAAAGCCAGTCGTAAGCCATAGAAAACCAGCCAGTCTACTGGGGGTGCAACCAACCATTGGTGCCAGCTCCACTGCTATCGGTGGTAAAACTTGAGATAGGTATGTGAGCGGGAGCTGTGCATGACGACATCGGCAGCAACAAAGCGACAGTCAGTGTGTGCCATGATGGTAAAGCAATAAGCCTGTGGGGCATATGCTGCTAACAATCAGTCGTTGACCATCAGGGCTAAACGATTAGGCTGGACGGTAGGACCAGCAGAAATCCGTACAAACGCTTTGTTATGCTACAGCCTAGGTATCATCGAGTGCTTCCATTCAGCTGATTCAGACAATGAGACAAATGTAATTACTTAATTAGCTAATTAACTAATTTATGAAGCCGGTTTGAGAATTGCCGTGAGGTGGCCGTGCTATGAATAGCGTAGCGCTGAAAGCATGTGTACGTCGTATGTCTGTTGCCGCGCTCTTTAGGCAGCGCCTAGTATTAGGCATAAGTGCGGGCAAATCATCCCTTTGCCTTCAGGAATAGACGATTGTCGCACCCCGTTTGCACCCAGACGGCTCGGTCATAATAGTACCCACTGCGCGGCGGGTAGCGTCTGACTCATGCGGCGACGCTCCCGCTTTGGCATTTCTCAGTTTCTGAACAATCTGCTCTTTTTTTAGGTGGTCAGAGTGTCGTATTCAAGACAGTAGCCCGACGTCTTTACCTGATAGGCTCCGCAGTTCAGGCAAATAGCAGCGGGCTTCGAGGAAGACGCCAAGAAGCGAGGCTAGGTGTTGGTTTGCAGCCGCTAACGATTATTCTCCAGTAGATCGGGTGGCAGATGGGCGAAGCGCAAGGTGTCACC
Organism: Hymenobacter sp. M1-2; assembly: GCF_057808495.1. Taxonomy (NCBI): domain Bacteria; kingdom Pseudomonadati; phylum Bacteroidota; class Cytophagia; order Cytophagales; family Hymenobacteraceae; genus Hymenobacter; species Hymenobacter sp. M1-2. The sequence goes on along the minus strand of NZ_JBTYZO010000009.1, from coordinate 13,461 downwards.
GGCGCTGTTCGTTACCTGTTGCGGAATGGCGCGGCTGACCCGCCGATAGGTTTCGTCCGGCGTCATATTGCCCCCGAAGTAGCAGTCTTCCTGGAAGCCGGGCACACTGCGTACGGTGGCGGCATCGGAGGCGAAGGCGATTTTCAGCTTACAGCCATGCTCTTCGTCGGGCGCCTTGCTGAAATAGTACGCAGTAGCGCCGCGCAGGCGGGCCCGGCCGAAAGCACTAGCTAAATGGTATCCCGGAGCGCCGTCGTTGGCATCGACCTGAAACAGAATGGTGGAGTCTGACTCGGGATACACTGTTAGGACGCCGCCGGCCTCGTCGGCGGCGGGTTTACCCCAGCGGTACTCGCCGGCGTAGCGGATAGTTTGTGGGACGGCATAAGGGGCAGCCTCCGTAGTGGCCGGCGTAGTAGTGGGTAGCGCGGCAGTAGTGTTGTCGGGATGACTGGTACAGGCGGCCAGGCCAGTAACGGCGAGCAGCAACCAGGGAGTGGACGGAGCCATATACGGTTTACAGGAGAATGGTTTAGGTTACGGCGGCCGGAAGTGGTAATTGACTACAACAAGCAGCAATTCATTGGTACACCTTCATGCACGCCCCAAGTACTCATGAGTGCCCAAGAAATCAAAGCACTCCTCACCCAATCTGCTGCAAAACTTAAGGCGGGGGGACTTCCGGCCTACCCACGCGCCCACTGAAAGTTGACTGACTAGAGCGCGTGTACCCGCACCGTGCCGGCGCCCCTCCTCCCGACGAGCCGCCCCATGTGGCCGTTACTGCGACTGTACACGTTTGGTCTTCTCAAGGAGCAATGAGAAGGCTTATTAAAAGCTAACGATGAGTTTTCTTGTTCAGGTGTTTCTCAAGGACCATGAACAATACAAAGGTCAAACACCTCAATCCTGTGCGGTTGGCACAGGAGAAGGAATGCATGCTATAAATCCAGCATATACCATTTATTTTAGTTGATTTCATTGGAGCAATAGTTCGCACGAAACATTACTTATTCGCTACAAAAAAAGGGCTTATGACTGCACACAGGTATTTGAATAGGACGACGTCTACCAAGTCCCGCAACTTATTTGTCTTTAGCAGCCTACTGTTTTTGTAAACATTATGCTAATTATTTTAGTATAATTACTACTCCATACCTCCACCAGGATCCATGAATTACTCCGAACTGCTTGAAGTCGATAGCCCACTGGGCATGCCTTGGATAGTTTCTTATGTTTCCATGATGCAGCAAGTCGTGCACAGCAAGGGCGCAGCACTGCCGTGTAGCTGCAATAAAAGCCGCGCCTCATGTTTGGCTTAGTCGACGGCAACAACTTTTACGTGAGCTGCGAGCGGGTTTTTCAGCCGCGCTTAGAAGGCCGGCCAGTGGTAGTGCTCAGCAACAACGACGGCAACGTGGTTAGTCGCTCCGCCGAGGCCAAGCAGCTCGGCATTGCCATGGGTGCCCCGTTTTTCAAGGTACGCGAGTTGCTGCGCCACCACCAGGGCCACGCCCTCAGCTCCAACTATGCGCTCTACGGCGATATGAGCCGCCGCGTCATGGCCCGCCTGGCCGATCAGGTGCCAGCCGTAGAAGTGTATTCCATTGATGAGGCCTTCCTCGACCTGCACGGCCTTACCACCTGGTGCGGCACGCTCGATGCGCGCGCCCAGGCCATTCGCCGCGACGTGCTGGCCTGCACCGGGATTCCGACCTGCGTGGGCATGGGGCCCACCAAGACCCTAGCCAAAGTGGCAAACCGCCTCACTAAGAAATACCCGGAGTTGCACGGCATTCTCCGACTGGATACGGAAAGCCGCCGCGAGCGAGCATTACGGGCCGTGCCGGCCGCCGACGTGTGGGGCATTGGGCGCCGATACGCGCCCCTGCTCTCAGCCCACGGCATTGAAACAGCCTGGGAACTGGCGGGGGCTTCGGAGGCCTGGGCCCGTCAGCACCTGGGCGGAGTTGTGGGCTGGCGGCTCATTCAGGAGCTACGGGGCAAGTCCTGCCACGGCCTGCAACCCGTCGAAGAGGATACCCTGGCCCGACACAGCATCCGTTGCTCCCGCAGTTTCGGCCAGCGCCTCATTGCCTTCCATGACTTATGGGGGGCGCTGAGCACCTATCTGAGCCGCGCCGCCGAAAAGCTGCGCGCCCAGGGCGAGCAGGCGCATCTGCTCACTGTCTACATCAGCCAGGACCGCTACGACACCCGCCTGCCGCCGCCCCACACCCGCTCCGCTACCTGTACGCTCCCAGCTGGCCCCACCAGTGATACGCTACAGCTGTTGGCGCACGGCCGGCGGCTGCTGGAAAGACTCTATGAGCCCGGCCGCGTGTACGTGAAAGCCGGAGTGGTACTCGATGGTCTAGAGCCACCCGGCCAGGGCCAGCAACTGAGCTTGTTCGCGTCGGCCGCCGAAACCAACGCAGCCGCTACTAACAGCCGCGCCGCCCAGCTTATGCAGCGTCTCGACGCTCTGAATCGGCAGTTTGGCCGTGGCACCGTCCAGCCGGCGGCGGCCATCGTAGCAGGCGGCCTGCCCGCTCCTTGGCAGGGCAACGCTCGCTACCGCAGCCAGGCCTACACTACCCGTCTTGATGAAATACTTTCGGTGAAGTAAACGCACTGCAACAGCCCGACAAAGCTCAACTGCACTCATACATCGAAGTTGAGTGACAAGCCGCGTAGTCGCTAGCGGAGCCGGCAACCTCAGCATGCAAAAGCACGCTTCGCAATCAACAGCTCCGAAACTCGGCCAGCTGGTAGAGGTATCTATCGGGCGCATCCAGCCGCCGCAGCCACGTCCGCTGGGCTAGTGCCTGCGTACTTGGCCCGTAGGAAAAGAGCCGGAGCGGCTTGCGTTGCGCCAGCTGCCGCAGCGTATCGAGCACCTGCTGCAAAATGCGGCCCGTGAAGGGCGTGAACAAATAAAACACAGTACCGTCGGCGTAATCGAGGGTCCGAGCATCGGCGGTGATGAACTCTACCTGCGTGAGTCCTAGTGCGGCAGCGCAGGCTTGGGCATATTGGCAATATTCTGGCTCAATTTCAACGCCCTTGGTGGTGGCGCCGCTCAGCAGCCGCACCAGCAAAGGCACCTGGCCGAGACCGGAACCAAGGTCATAAAACGTATCCTGGGGCGTGAGTTGGGCAGCTAGCTCCAGGATGATGCGAGCAGGTGTCTTTTGGTAATACACCATTTCTGGCTCTCTTTCCTCGGGTTGCAGCGGCTGTTGAGGCTCAGCAAACAGCCCATTAGTGAGCACGTCAAGGTTGTCGTAGCTGGTTGCCGCAGCCGAGCTACTAGTTTCGGCTGGAGGTGCGTAGGCGAGCAGCAACGCGCGGAGGCTGTCACTCGTGTGTTGCCCAGTCTGGATGGCCTCCCGAAGTTGCCTGAACAGCTCCTGGTCTACGGCTTCGAGCTGCCTTTGCAGCACTACCGCTTGATGTCGTAACTGAGTTAATTCTGCCGATTGCCCCGCGGCCAGCAAGCTATCCAGTCGATCAAGAATTTGGCTCTCAAGTTCATCCAAAGTCTCGGCGCGGCTGGCGAAATTGGTTGCCGTGAAAAGGGCCGGTTGTGTAGTCAAATCTCCGAGAAGAACGGAGAGTTCTGCTTGGCTCATGGGCTTACAAATTGAGCGGTAGTACGCTCGTTGAGTGATGTCATGGGTACCGCGCAGTTGGCCATCACACACGTGCGACACCGCGGCGACTGAGGGGCCAATATTCAAGGCGAGCTACTCCCCTACTCCCACTTGCGCGCAGTCGGTCGGGCTAAGCAGTAGGAAGTACAGCGCCGCATTAATGGCTAGTTACAGCCATCATTATCTGCGTGAAAAAGCTGATTTTAGACGGATAAAAAGGTGGTAACATCACCGGAATACGTCAGGGTGAGTTGGTGCATGGCCCGCGTGCAGGCGACGTAAAGCATGCTCTTATCAACGTCCGTTTTGTAAGTACGGGCGGAAGCAAATGGCACGATGACCTCATCGAATTCCAGTCCCTTTGCCAAATGGGCCGTGGTAATGACGACTCCTTCCTTGAAAGAAGTGGAATCCGCCGTGAGCAGATGAACGTCTGGTGCTTGCAGTGCTTGATATGCCTGCGTGGCTTGCCGGAGGGTTTTGCAAATAATGCCCAGCGAGTTGCTTGCTGAACGATTGAAGGTTGTGAGTAGCTGTTTAATAGCCTCCAACTCCTCTTCGGGGGTGTTGTAGCGCACTACTGCGGGCTCCTGGCCATGCCTTTCCATCGGGATGATGCTGGGATTAGGCATGATACGCTGCGCAAAGGCCGTGATTTCCAAAGTAGAGCGGTAGCTGCGGTAAAGCCTGACCACATCGGCCTGCGGAAACACCCGTTCGATGGTCTCGGCGGAGGAAGCGCTGTACGGATTAACCGTCTGGTTTACGTCGCCTAGGATGGTTTTCCGGCACTGAAACAACCGGGACAAGACGGCATATTGAACCGGGGTGTAGTCCTGCATTTCATCTACCAGCAAGTGCTTTACCTGATCGTAGGCGCTGATGCCTTCCAGACGTATGCGCAGGTAAATGAGGGCAAAGACATCCGCGTATTCTAAGTGCAGGCGGTGGTCGAGCTTGAGCAGTTCCGGTGCGCCAATCCAGCGATAAAAATCTCGGTAGAGGTCCAACACATTGTTGAACTTGAACATGCGCGGAATAGCTTCTCCGATTGTAGATTTCTCCGGCCCGGTTAGCTTGCGACCCGTAGCATCCCGCACGTAGGTTCGAACATCCGTTGCTACCAGCGCAAATCTTTTCAAGATTGGTACGCGGTGGTAGGCCTTGAATTTCTCCTGAATCAAAGCTCTGGGAATGATGGTTTTGCCGACTCGTAGCTCGGTAATAGCGAAGTAATTATTCTCGACGTGAATAAGGTACTGATTCAGTTTGCTGAGGAATTCAAAGGACGACTTGAAGCGGATACGTTCGATAAAAGCCGGGTCGTGCTTATCCAGCAACGCCGACACCTGATCGAAGAAGGTCTGAAACTGGTACCGGTTTTCGAGCAAATCGGCCGCCAGCTCTTCCATGCCCATCTCGGGGATGTGCTCTTCTCCTAGCTCGGGCAAGACGTTCGAGATATAATCGGCGAAGACCTTGTTCGGAGAGATGATGAGAATGTCTTTAGCCGCGATAGTTTCGCGGTAGCGGTAGAGCAGGAAAGCAATCCGGTGTAAAGCGATAGAGGTTTTGCCCGAGCCAGCCACCCCCTGAATGACCATCACCGGGGCAGTCTCGTTGCGGATTACGGCGTTCTGGTCGCGCTGAATGGTGGCGACAATGTTCTTCATCTTGTCGTCCGAAGACTTAGCCAGCTCCCGCTGCAACACGTCGTCGTGGATGTTCACGTCGTTTTCGAGCATGAATTCCATGCGGCCGTCACGGATTTTGTATTGCCGTTTCAGGTCGATGGTGCCCTGGATTGTGCCGGACGGGGTGGTGTAGGAGGCTTGCCCTAGCTCGAAGTCGTAGAACATGGACGAGATGGGAGCCCGCCAATCGTAAATCAGGTTCTGGCGCTGCCGCTCATCCAGGAAGGAATGTACGCCGATGTAGATCGGCGTTTTCACCTTGTTGTGAGTGACAAAATCAAGGCGGCCAAAGTAGGGAGATTGACCAAGCTTGATGAGTTTCCGCTTACGGGCAACGGCGGCCTCGCCCGTGAAAGCCATGCGGTTGATGGACTGACCGGCGGCTACCATATCAGCATCGTCCAAGCCAGACTGATGCTCATAGATGTATTCCTTTTTCTGCCGCAGCTCATCGGAAAACTGTCTTACGGCGTCATCAATACGCCTAACCGCCAACGCCAGTCGTTCCTTGATTTCTTCCAGGTATTCTCTCTCTTCTTGTTCGGTTGCGTTCATTGCTGGCAGCGCTTGCATAATGGACATCAAAGGTGACACCAATTTCTGGGCTGTTGAAAAACCCTGGTTGGTTTACTTGAGCACTTGGCCTACCGAAACCAACCAGAAAATCACCCCTGACGAGTAGCTCAACTCCTTTACGCAATCCCCTTCCCTACTAAATGCGAAAAGACTAACCGTCTTTGTTACGGAAATACGGGATGCCAGCCAGTTTGCGCAGCTCATTAAATGTGATGGCCCGCATGGATGGACATGCACTATGCGTAATCGCCGAGCGATTTGAGTTCTAGCTCCTGCTGTGAAAAATAAAAAGTGGCGTGCTTGTCCCATTCGGCAGACCTTAGTCATTCCTAGGGTGAACTTTAAACCCTTGAATTCCTATGTCTCCTTTCCTGGCCCCGGTCGAGCAACCCAACGGCTTCGTGATGAAGCTGGTTTATTTTTCGTCAAGCGGCAGTTCGGCAAAGTGCTGATGCCTATTAAGGTGCATTCGGCCCGTCTGCCGTCGGCCTTCGGTACTTTTTACGGCAAGATGTCGGCGCTCGATAAAAAGTTACTGCTATCGGCCGAAACGGCGTTGCTCGTGCGCGAACGAGTGGCTCGCCTGAACATTTGCCTGTTTTGCACCGACGCCGTGCGGTCGGCCGTCATCGAGGCCAAGTTAAGCGAAGCTAAGTTTGAGGCTTTGAATGAGTACCACACCAGCCCGCTCTTCACAGCGGTTATGTTCCGACTTCTTCAACGTCGTCACTCCAATTATCCAGGGGATAACAGCAATTTATGGGCGCGGCGCGGGAAGGTGGTGCCGCGGGATAAGTTAACCACCCCGGAAAGCCAAGTGCAGTGTAACCTGCTACAGGTGTAGGCTGGAGCAGATGTTCTACCTCAACCGCGATGATAGGCCTCGCGCCATTGCTTTACCTACCTGCCTCACGCCATCGTTGGCGAGCCAACTGCTGTAGTGGTCTTTAACGTGAGCCTAGTTGCTGTATCTGTTTCAAGCAACAACTTGGGTCTTGCAACAGCTATATGATGACAATTATGTCTATTACAATCATTTTCATAACTGTCATAACTGTCATAATTATAACAACTACTGTGTTTATAAACACACAGACTTATGCCACAAAGTCTTCATTTACATGATTTTGCAATTAATTATAATCATGAACATCATCATAATTATGATAATTATATACATTATCCACACTCATACTATGATAATAATTATGAAAATGATTACCATTGCAAACATTCTAATCATGATGATCATGCTCGTCATTACGTTTGCTAACCACAAAGGAGGAGTAGGGAAGACCACTTCCAACCTCAACGTCGGCCAGACATTGGCCCGCATGGGAAAAAGGGTTTTACTCATTGACTGCGACGCACAGTGCAACCTAACCATGTCGTTCCCTCGGACCAGTGAGACGCACTTGGGTCAGGTATTGCAGAATGAAAGGACTCTCAGCGAAGTCATGCACGAGGTAGAGCCGAATTTATGGCTAGTTAACGCGACACCGCATTTGCACTACTTGGAAAAAGTCATTGCGGCGCAACTGGGCTATGAGATGCTGCTGCGGGAGGCTTTAGAGCCGCTCACTACCCGGTTTGATTTCTGCCTGCTCGATACGCCCCCAAGCCTCTCAGCTCTGACTTACGCGGCACTCGTAGCTAGTCAGGCCGTCTTCATCCCGAGTCAGCCGGAATACTACGGTTTCGAAGGGCTGACTACCCTACTCGACGCCTGCGCCCGAGTACGCAAGCATTTCAATCCGGGCCTGAAAGTAGGAGGGGTGTTTTTCACCAAATATTCGCCCACCTACCGCCGCAAGCTGCACCACGACATTGTGCGGCTCATGAAGGAAGATCCTACACTAGGTCAGCTAGTAATGCAGACCACCATTCGCGAGAACGTAGCGTTGGCCGAAGCCCAAATTCAGAAGGAAAGTATTCATTCCTGGGCGCCCGAGAGCAATGGCGCCACCGACTACGAAAACCTGACCGCTGAAATTCTGACCCGGCTATGAAAAAGCAAAAGCCTGACTTCGGCCGCAGTTTGCAGCCACCAGCCGTGCCCATCCAGCAAACCGACGCGCTGCTCTACGGACTTCCGCTACCAGGACCAGCGCCAGCCCCACTAGCTGCTGTAGCAACTCCGCCGCCGGCCCCCAATCCAGTTCAACCGATACCCAACGCGGAGGAGGCAGAAGACGATGAATTGGTGGAAGTATCGTTCACCACACTGATTCGCAAAAGCACTTTCTTGCGCTTAAAACAAGCTGAATTTTGGAAGCCGGGCTTCATGATCAAGAAGGCAACCGATAAGGCTCTGAGTGATTACTTAGATGAACTGCCGGAGGCGAATCGTTCGCTGCCAGAGGAGGAGAAGCACCGCCTCAATCTGAAGAAACTCCGTCGCTCTTGAAGCCAGGTAGGCGTAAGATTGCCCTCTAAAACTTTCCTGGCCGCAACGCTATATTCTGCTTGGTGTGGGCACTCCACTTCCAATGCAGACTTGTGCTTCCGGTGGGTGATTGGAACCAGCAGGGTTTGCTACATCAGTGGTAAATAGCGGGGGTCGCCCTTCACTCCACAAGGCGTACCTTGTTTGCCCGATCCAGCCTGTATGCGTTTTCAACGATTTGCCCCGCCCATCCCGCTTCGGCCTTACGTGCAGTACTTCTGGGCGCTGACCGGGGACGCGGCAACCAGCGGACAACGACTGTTCCGTACAATTGCCGATGGCTGTCCGGGGCTGATTTTTCAGCAATCTGACCTAGGGCGCATCTACGACCAAGATGCCAAGCCCTGGCCGACCTCATTGCTTTACGGACAATCCACCAAGCCGGGGGCCGTGTATGCCCACGGCCCCTTGCAGCTAGTAGGGGCTTGCCTACAACCTAGTGCTTTGCTGCCCGTGTTCGGAATTCGTGCCGATGAGCTGACCGATTCTTGCGTGGAGTTGGATGCATTGGCTACCAACCGCCCGCTTACGGAACCATTGCTGACGAAAGCACCCGTGACTGCGCAAGTAGAAGAATTGGCCGCCCTATTGCTTGCTCACCTACAAGCAAACCACGAGTGGGCGGACCCCGGCCTGCACTATGCTCTGACGCAGCTTCTCAACTCGGGCGGTCAGGTGCCTCTGCCTCAACTCCAACGAGAGCTGGGTGTGTCAGAGCGCAGCTTTCAGCGCCGGTTCAAGCACTACGTGGGGGGTATCGCCGAAACTGTTTGCCCGCATTTGCCGCTTCCAAGCATCGTTGCGCCAACTACGGGCGGCCGAGTATACCAACCTCTCTGACTTAGCTTTCGAGCACGAATACGCCGACCAGTCGCACCACATCCGGGCGTTTCAGGAGTTTGCGGGCATGTCGCCCCGCCAGTTCCGGCGGGGGTTGCGCGAAGTCGTTGATAATTTTGCGGAGTTGCTGTAAGCCTGCGTGGCGGGTTTGTTCTATTTTTCTGATTGCGAGTGGGCGTGCTTTGTGTTAAAAAACAAGCACTATGAACCTTCTCGTCTTCGGGGCCACCGGCGGCACGGGCCATCAGCTGGTCCAGCAAGCCCTCGACCAAGGCCACTTCGTAACGGCCTTCGCCCGCACGCCCACCAACCTTGGCCTGGAGCACGCCCAGCTGCGCATCGTTCAAGGCGACGTGCTGGACTATAAGGCCGTGCAGCAAGCAATGCCCGGTCACGATGCCGTGCTCTCAGCCTTGGGCGCGCCAAGTACTCAAAAAGACGCCTTGCGCTCCGACGGTACCGCCCACATTCTACGCGCGATGGAAACAGCCGGGGTGCGGCGCTTTATTTGCCTAACCACCCTGGGCATGGGCGACAGTGCACCGCTGCTACCAGCGCTCTACAAATACCTGCTCGTACCGCTGCTACTGCGTCACGCCTTTGCCGACTCGGAGCGCCAGGAGCAACGTATTCGCCAAAGCGCAGTCGACTGGACCATTGCTCGCCCGGCTACGCTTACCAACGGGCCGCGCACCGGCCGCTACCGACACGGCTTTCCAGCCACGGAAAAGGGCCTGAAAATTAAGATTTCGCGGGCCGACGTAGCCGACTTCATGCTCCAGCAGCTGCATACAACAGCGTATCTGCACCAGGCCGTGGGCTTGTCCTACTAATGTTCAGCACTATGTTGACCTTCCCCCTTAAGTCTTCGCTGCTCGCGCTGGCTACAACCACCACGGGCTTGATTGCCGGCACGTTCTACGGTTTTTCCGTGGCAGTGAATCCCGCTTTTCAACGCTTGCCCGATAGTGCGTACGTGGCAGCTATGCAGGCCATTAACGAAGCCATTGTGAACCCAGTGTTTGCCTTCAGCTTTTTCGGAGCGCCGCTCTTACTGCCTGTTGCCACAGCGCTCTACCGCCAAACTTCTCCGCTGCGGTTTCGGCTCTTGGCCACCGCTTCTGTTGTTTATTTGGTAGGTAGCTTCGGCATAACCGTAGGAGCAAATATTCCTCTGAATGAAACCTTGGCCACTTTCCCACTAGCAACGGCCACTACATCCCAGACCGTCGCCGCTCGGGCCCGCTTTGAACAGCCCTGGACCAGGTGGCATGCGGTGCGGACGGTAGCCAGCACGGTCGCGTTAGCACTGGCCATCGCCGCTTGTATGGTACGCGCCCGGGAGCCAGCTTCAGGCAAGCGGGTAGGGGCCTGAGTGAATGGTTTAAAAATTATTGCTATCCCAAACGGCGTAGGGACGATGCCTTACCACATGAGCCGCATCCGTGCTTAAAGCGCCCTGGACTTGATATCACACGTCTTTGACTAACCATTCCACCCCACTAGCGTCCGTTTCCTGCCGAAACCCTTGGGAGAGATACACTATCTCCAGGTTCTCTTCAAATGTGGCGCCCTTAGCCGTTTTTTTGCGCAACATAATCTCGAATGCCTCCCGGGCCTCCTGCACCCGGTAACGGATAACCGGTGATACCACACTGCTAGCAGACGACTTACGGGTGGTTGTTTTCTGCCGTTGCAGCAGCAACTTACGGTATTCTTCTGCCAAATGCCCCTTCGTGATACTAGTAAAAACAGCCCCGGCCAAGCTTTTAATTTTGCCCTGGCTGCTCTTACTGCGCTGTTGCTGTACCACGTACTGCACGTAGCCAGCCTCTACTTCGCCCTTGTCAATTAGGTCGCCGATGGCGGCAATGCTGCTGGCGGATACTCCCACTTCCAAGAGTGCCTTTTGCCATTCGGCGGTGGCGGGCAGCGAGGGAAGCAGCACCTCACTGGTGACGGGCGCAAAGCTGAAGCGAATTTCTTCCACGCTGTTGCTTTTGCCACGAATCAAATCATACTCAAATGCCAGGTTGGTCTGCGACAATTCGTGCTGCGCTCGGTCGAGTACTCGCAGCTTGAAGAGCGGGAACTGCTTGTACTGTCCTTCCAAATCGAGCACCCGCTTTAGCTCGTCTACGCGAATCGTGCGCGTGCCGAAGCTACCGTACTGTTTCAGCAACCAGTAGATGCGGTAGGAGTGAGCACTCTTGAGCTTCAGCAGCTGCATGAGCTGGGCCTGCGTGAAATTACCATCGTTGAGTTGCAGCAGATGCTCGCGTACCCGGTCGTTGAAGCGTACAATCAGGGCTCGCTCTTCGCTGCTGTAATCGGCGTACGCCATGAGGGGCGTGTTGGAGAAACTCGGTGCCTCCTCAATTCCTTGGGCTGCTCGCTTCGACTTTTTCTTGCTAGGTCGCTCGATGTAGATAACCCGGGAAGCCAGCAGAGCGCACATGTCCTTCAGTTGCTGGTAGTCGTTGCTGCTAGGTCGCCGGCCCGACAGAGCCACTACTTCCGTAACTGGAATGCGCAACTCGTGAAACTCAGTGTCCTCCCGGTTGACGCGAGCGAGCATGGCCATGAAGAGTCGCATCTCCAACGTCGTCAGCGCGAAGCGGGCATTAACCAGATCATTTCGTTGCACCACCAGTTTACTGACTGGCTCAGGCTTGTCGTTGGCGAACAGTTCTACTTGCATCAGCAGGAAGGAAAAACACGCTTAGTACGGCAATAGTATTACAAAAAATATTTCTGTAATAGGGTTTCGTGCTTCTTGTAATAGGGTTTCGAGCTGATGTCGTGCTTCTTGTAATAGCCCTTTCGTGCTTTCTGTAATAACCCTTCGTGCTTCTTGTAATAGCTCCTTCGTGCTTCTTGTAATAGAGTTTGTCTATATAAACCTAACAATCAGTAGGTTATAGCCCCTGTAATAAAGGTAATACTTATAAATAAAGGAAAACTACCGTTTAATGTGGTGGCTTTTTTTAAGTATTTGAGAAATAAAATGTTGCGCGTTCCCTGTCCTTTTGGTCAAGAGAGAGTCGTCTAAGGGCGCCGCGGCCGCGCAATTCGTGCTTTCTGTAATAGGTAATTTGTGCTTTGATGTATATAATAAGCTGACTTTAAATTAGTTAATAGTGTTGTTAGTTAAAGTGAAGGGTTGCTTCTAAAGAAGTGCCTATTACAAAAAGCACGAATTGCATGGCTATAGCCCTAATTGCCCGCCGCCCTATTACAAAAAGCACGAAGAATAAGCTGAACAGTAAGCGAATCTACTCCACAAGCCATTTACGTCTTCGTGCTTTTTGTAATAGGCACCTCTCAAACTGTGGCAGCACGGACGGTAAATAAGGAAGTTCCTTCAACAAAGCCACAACTCACGGTTGTATCAGATACTGGCGAAACTTCGCATGAGACCACCAACTGAAATAGAGCAAGAAGACAGAGTTATTAGCACTGTGCTCTGACAATGACAAATAGGTAAAAATCGGAATCGGCGCAGGCTTTAATGATATGCAACTTTGCCGTTATAATGCTTATAATTATCATAATTATAAGCATTATAACGGATAAAACTTGTTACAACGCACCAGTAGTAAGCAGGGCATTAAGCTCTCCTAACCGCATGAATGTCCCTTGTTTGGTGGGCATCAGTATGGGGCCAGCGTACAGCACGTAAGCCCGTTCGGCTGGCTGGCCGCTTAAACTGTTCCAATATTTGAGTTGCTTGAAGTACTCCTGGTTCAGGGTCATACCGGCTTTGATTTCCAGGGACAACAAGCCGGTAGTATGCTCGATGAGCAGGTCGACTTCACGGCCCGTTTTATCTTGCCAGAAATAGATAGGCGCGGGTTGGCCCTGGTTGTAGTAGTGTTTGAGCACTTCCGTTATCACTAGATTCTCGAACAATCCTCCCCGTAAGTAATGACTCTCCAACTGATCGGCTTGCTGAATACCAAGCAAGGAGCAAGCCAAGCCCGTGTCATAGAAATACAGCTTTGGCGACTTGATTAGTCGCTTACTGAAATTCTGGTAGTGAGGCGGCAACAAATACAACACGTAGCTAGCCTCCAGCACCGAAACCCAAGCCTTAGCGGTATTGACGGCTATTCCGCAATCGGAAGCCAGGGAAGTGAGGTTTAGGGTGCTGCCTATGCGCCCAGCGCAAAGCTTAAGGAAACGCACGAAGGCACTTCAACGCTTGGTGTGAGTTCGGTTAGAGGATGTTGCGGGAGAAAAAACGAAA